>NZ_CP045373.1 GCF_009363555.1 Sulfitobacter sp. THAF37 | reverse complement strand
CCGCGGTTTTGGCTGCGGCGCACGACGGTTGTGGTGTAGACCCGTCCCTTGCCGGTGGCCTGCTTCCACGAAATCGCGGCGCCATGACAATGTGGACACAGGACTCGCGGGAAAAAGTGATAGGCCCCGCAGTCGTCGCACTTGGGCAGCAGGATCTCTCCCTCTGCCAGCGCGCGTTGGAAAAGCTGGTCTGGTCCTTTGGCATCCTGCATAGGCGTTCTCCTTCAAGCGACCCAGTCTTTGTTCAAGCGTATTGATAATCTTTCTAACAATTGTTAGATTTAGTCAACCTTTCAGGATCAATTGAGAGAAACTCATGTCAGGTTCAGACTTAGCCCCCCTTTCCGGCAAACTCGTCGTTGCGCTGGAACAGGCAGTCGCTGCGCCTTTTTGCTCCTCGCGGCTGGCCGACGCCGGCGCGCGCGTGATCAAGATCGAACGCAAGGGCGCAGGCGATTTCGCCCGCGCCTACGATACCGCCGCCAACGGTGAAAGCGCCTATTTCACATGGCTGAACCGAGGCAAAGAATCGGTCGCCTTGGACATTAAAGCCGACGAAGACCGTGAAATCCTGCTCAGGATGCTGGAAAACGCAGATGTGTTTATTCAGAACCTGCTGCCGGGCGCGCTGGCCAAGCTGGGGCTCGATTCCGCGAGTCTGCGAGAGAGCTTCCCGCGTCTAGTGACCTGCGACATCACCGGATATGGCGAAGACGGCCCGATGCGCAACGCCAAGGCCTATGACCTTCTGGTGCAATGCGAGAGCGGTCTGGCATCAGTGACCGGTACACCCGACGGACCAGGACGGGTGGGCGTGTCGGTCTGCGATATCGCCACCGGTATGACAGCCCATGCTGGAATCTGCGAAGCACTTGTCGGGCGTGATCGCACCGGCAAGGGCAGCGGCGTTTCCGTGGCAATGTTTGATGTGATGGCCGACTGGATGTCGGTTCCACTGCTGTATCACGATTACCTTGGCAAGCCGACACCTCGTGTCGGACTGAACCACACGGTCATTTGCCCGTACGGGGCCTATGAATGCAAGGACGGTCAGCTTGTCGTCATTACCGTGCAACACAACGGCGAATGGCAACGGTTCTGTGAACACATACTGGGCGATGCGGCTTTGGCAACCGACCCCCGGTTCCATGACAACACGTCGCGAATTGAAAACAAACCCGCGCTCGAAGTTCTCATCAAGGACGTGTTCGCCTCGCATGACCGCGCCGAGATGCTGAAGCGGCTTGACGCTGCGGGCATTGCCTCGGGCGCGGTGAACGACGTGGCGACCCTGTCCGGTCACCCCCAGCTTGACCGGTCCGTAATTCGCACGCCTTCCGGTGAAATCAACGTCCCGACCCCCCCGATCCGGCGCAGCCTCGGCGAAACGGCACTGGGCCCCTGCCCGGCCTTCGATGCGCAAGGCAAGGCCCTTCGCGCCGAGTTCGGCCGTTGTTCATAAAAAACGGTAGGCAACTAAGTGGACAATCAAATGACCGATGAGAACAATCCGGCGATCCTTCAAGACGTGAAGATCGTCGATCTGACTTCTGTAGTTTTCGGACCTTTGGCGACGCAGATGCTGGGCGATCTGGGGGCCGATGTGATCAAGGTGGAAGGCCCCGAGGGCGATCTTCTTCGCCAGGTCCAGCCATCGCGCAACAAGCTGATGGGGGCCGCTTTTCTGGGGACCAACCGTAACAAGCGCAGTGTCGTACTCGACCTCAAAACACAAACCGGTCTCGATCAGTTGCGCAAACTGCTCATCGATGCCGATGTGATGATTTCGAGCATCCGGCCTGCGGCGCTTGCCAGATTGTCTTTGGATCCCGAAACCCTGCGCCAGGAAAACCCGAACCTGATCACGGTATCCGCCACCGGTTTCGGACAGGACGGGCCCTATGCCGCCAAGCCAGCATTCGACGATTCCGTCCAGTCGGTGTCGGGATTGGCCAGCCTGGCAACCTTGCGCGACCCCGAGGCACCGCCCGCTTATGCCCCGACAATTCTGGCCGACAAGCTTGGCGGCGTGACCGCCGCCTATGCCGTGATGGGCGCCCTGTTCCACCGCGAGCGTACGGGACAGGCCCAGCATGTCGAAGTTCCGATGTTTGAGACGCTGGCCGCCTTCCTGCTGGCCGAACACATGGATGGCGCCACCTTCGAGGAGACTCCGCAGGATTTCGGCTATGCCCGCATGCTGGTTCCGCACCGGCGTCCGGTTCAGACCGCAGATGGCTACATCACCATTCTGCCCTACACCAACGTGCAATGGGCGCGGTTCTTTCAGGCGGTCGGGCGCGACGACATGATCGACCATGTCTGGGTCACTGACATGGATGCCCGAAGCCGCAACATCGGCGCAGTATACGATATGGTGGCGCAGATTGCGCTGACCCGGACCACAGATGAGTGGCTTGACCTCATGGAGCAGGCCGACATACCCGCCATGCCAGTGCGCAACCTGTCAGATTTGCCGAACGATCCCCATCTTGCCGCAACCGGGTTCTTTCAACGGATTGATCACCCGACCGAAGGTGCGATCTGGACGACACGCCCGCCGGCTCGCTTTTCGGCGACCCCTGCGCGACATGATCATCGCCCGGCCCCGCGACTTGGGGAACACAGCGACGAAATTCTGGGACCGGGCAGGGAATAGCCCCACCCGGCACCGGACGGATCAAACATCCATCGAGCGTGCGATCAGTTCCTTCATGATCTCGTTGGTGCCGCCATAGATCATCTGGACCCTGCTGTCGGCATAAAGTCGCGCGATGGGGTATTCCATCATGAAACCGTAACCGCCGTGCAGTTGCAGGCATTCATGCATGACCTCGTTCTGCGTCTGGCTGCCCCACCATTTCGCCATCGAAGCCGTGGCCGCATCAAGTTCGCCCGCTTCAAGACGCGCGAGCCCGTCATTTACGAAAGAACGTAGCAATTCGGCCTTGGTTTTGCATTCCGCCAGTTTGAAGCGTGTATTCTGGAAGTCCATGATCCGGCTTCCAAATGCCTTGCGGTCCTGAACATATTTCACCGTTTCATCGATCGCAAAATCAATAAAACCGAGCGCGGTAATGCCGATCATCAGCCGCTCCCAAGGCAGCTGCTTCATCAGCTGGTAGAACCCCTGCCCCTCTTCCGGACCAAGCAGGTTCGCCGTGGGCACGCGCACATCCTCGAAGAACAGCTCAGCAGTATCCGAACCTTTCATACCCAGTTTCTTCAGGTTCCGTCCCCGGCGAAAGCCCTCGGCGCCCTCGGTTTCCAGAACGATCAACGAAACGCCCTTGGCGCCGGCGTTGCGATCGGTCTTTGCCACGATAACAACGAGATCCGCCGTGTGCCCGTTTGTGATAAAGATCTTCGAACCGTTGATCTTGTAGTGGTTGCCATCCTTTTCCGCATAGGTTTGTACGTTCTGGAGGTCAGAGCCCGTTCCAGGCTCGGTCATGGCAATCGCCGCAACGCTGTCGCCGCTGACCAGTTTCGGCAACCACTTTTTCTTCTGTTCCTCACTGCCATATGCGTTGAGATAATGGATTACGATGGACTGAATCCCATAGCCCCAACCCGTATCACCGGTGCGCCCCTGCTCGTAGACGGTAATCGCGTCGAACCCGATGCCGCCACCGAAACCACCATATTCTTCGGCAATCGAGCCACCCATGACACCCTGCTGACCGACTGTTTTCCAGAAGTCGCGGTCAACAATTCCCTGCTCCGCCCATTTTTCAATCTTCGGAGCCATCTCTGCATCGAAAAGCCTGCGTGTACTATCGGCGAACATCTTGTGTTCATCCACTGCCCAACTCGGGGAGTTCTTGATCAGAGACATGTTTTATTCCTATCGAGTCATGCTTGCATTGAGGAAATCTAACAAGTGTTTTTTTCTCGACAATGAACCCGAGCCGTTCTGACGGAGCGTCACACGGCTTCGGACCGTGCGCATCCGGATTTTTCCAATCAACGCGCCGCCCATTCGGCTCGTACAAAAAGGCCCGACAAAACAGGCGGGCCTTTTTGTAATTTTTGCAATGGACTTACAGCTTGTCGGTCAGTTCAGGCACAGCTTCGAACAGGTCGGCGACCAGACCGTAATCGGCCACCTGGAAGATCGGGGCCTCTTCGTCCTTGTTGATCGCGACGATGATCTTGCTGTCCTTCATGCCCGCAAGGTGCTGGATCGCACCCGAGATGCCGACGGCAATATACAGGTCAGGCGCGACCACCTTGCCGGTCTGGCCAACCTGCCAGTCGTTCGGTGCAAAGCCCGAGTCGACGGCGGCGCGGGATGCGCCAACGGCGGCGCCCAGCTTGTCGGCCAGTTTCTCGATCAGCGCGAAATCGTCTTCCGAGCCGACGCCACGGCCGCCCGACACCACGATACCGGCCGAGGTCAGTTCGGGACGGTCGCTTTCGGCGACCTTGTCTTCGACCCATTCCGACAGGCCCGAAGCGGAGGCCCCGCCCACGGTTTCCACGGCGGCCGAGCCACCGGTGCCGGCCGCGTCGAAGCTGGCGGTGCGGAAGGACACGACCTTTTTCGCGTCGCCCGATTTCACCGTCTGGATCGCGTTACCTGCATAGATCGGGCGCTCGAACGTGTCGGCATCGACCACGCCCGAGACGTCGGTCAGCATCATCACGTCCAGCAGCGCGGCCACGCGGGGCAGCACGTTCTTGGCGTCGGTGGTGGCGGGCGCCACGATGTGATCGTAATCGCCTGCCAGCGACACGATCAGGTCGGCGGTCGATTCCGCCAGGCGATGACCCAGCGCGGGGTCTTCGGCGACCAGCACCTTGGCCACGCCATCAATTGTCGCGGCTTCTTTCGCGGCGTCGGCGGCGGATGCGCCGGCGCACAGAACCGTCACGTCGCCCAGGGCCTTGGACGCGGTGACCGCCTTTGCGGTCGCGTCCATCGACAGTTCACCATTGTTGACTTCGGCAAGAAGAAGAACAGCCATCACACCGCCCCCTTTTCCTTGAGTTTCGCAACCAGCTCGTCGACCGAGCCAACCATTTCACCGGCGGCGCGTTCGGCCGGCTCGGACGTCTTGACCACGGTCAGGCGCGGGGTGACGTCGACGCCGTAATCGGCGGCGGTCTTTTCATCCAGCGGCTTTTTCTTGGCCTTCATGATGTTGGGCAGCGACGCATAGCGCGGTTCGTTCAGGCGCAGGTCGACGGAAACGACGGTCGGCATCTTGACCTTGATGGTCTGCAGGCCGCCATCGACCTCGCGGGTGACGACGGCGCTGTCGCCATCGATGCCCACTTCCGAGGCAAAGGTCGCCTGGCTCCAACCGAGGATCGCCGACAGCATCTGGCCGGTGGCATTCATGTCGTTGTCGATCGCCTGCTTGCCGCAGAGAACCAGACCGGGCTGTTCCTCTTCCACGACCTTGGCAAGGATCTTGGCCACTGCCAGCGGCTCGATATCCTGGTGCACGTCATCCGCTGCGACGACCAGGATGGCGCGGTCGGCGCCCATGGCCAGTGCGGTGCGCAGGGTTTCCTGCGCCTGTTTGACGCCGATGGATACCGCGACGACCTCTTCGGCTTTTCCCGCCTCTTTCAGGCGGATCGCCTCTTCAACGGCGATTTCGTCGAACGGGTTCATCGACATCTTAACGTTGGCGAGATCGACACCGCTGCCATCCGCCTTGACGCGGACCTTCACGTTGTAGTCGATCACGCGTTTCACAGGCACGAGTACCTTCATTGGCGTGGGCTCCTTGAGTTTTGCGATAAGGTTTCAACCGAGCTAACGGTCTTTGAATTCTGGAGTTCTTTTTTCCGAGAACGCTTTCATCGCCTCGGGAAAGTCATGCGCGCACAGCAAAACGCTTTGGGCATCGCGCTCGATATCCAGCGCCTCGAGATAGCTGCACTCGGCTGCGGCGCGCATCACACGCTTGGCGGTCTGAACGCCAAACATCGGGTGCGTTGCAATCTCGCGGGCAATTTCCAACGCCCGTACCTCGACCTGGTTGGCCGGCACGCATTCTTCGACAACGCGCAGGTCCCTAGCGGTGCGTCCGTCGATCTCGCGGCCCGTGAGCACCAGCATCCGCGCCACCCCCGCACCGGCACGCTGTTGAAGCAGCCAGCTTGATCCCGTGTCAGGACAGCCGCCGACGCGCGCAAAAACTTCGCACAGCCGGGCATCTTCGGCAGCAACGACAATGTCCGCCGACAAGGCCAGGCTTAAACCCGCGCCAAAAGCCACGCCGCATACCGCGGAAATCAGAGGTTTGCGAAACAGATAGGCCGCGCGTCCGCCATCGTGAACCAGCTCCACCATTTCCGATGTCGCCTTTGCGCCTTTCGCGATCTCAGACTGAAACCCGACAAGATCGCCGCCGCTGCTGAAATGATCGCCACCGGTCATAACAACGACACGGATCGTAGCGTCCCGTTCGGCTTCGCGCAGGAGCGCCACTAGTTCTTCGACGAACCCGATGCTGTAAGGGTTGCGTTTTGTCGGCTGAAGAAACCGCAGGATTCCGACAGGGCCATCCCTGTCCAGGCGAATAAGCTCAGTCATTCAAGCCTCCATCAGGTCCCGGTCCAGACGGGTGCTCGCTTTTCAGCAAAGGCCTTTGGGCCTTCAATCGCGTCGTTGCTGGCGTAAACCACCTCGTGCAGGCGCTTGCCCTCTTCCAGACCACCGGCACAGCCAAGATCCATGGTTGCGCGAACACTGCCTTTCGCGGCAACAACCGACAGCGGGGCCGCGCTGGCAATGCGTTTGGCAAGGTCGAAGGCCCGTGCGCGGACAGCATCGGGAGTGTCTTCGATATAGTTGGTGAACCCGTATTCGTGCAGGCGCTCGATCGGCATCAAGTCGCCGGTCAGAACTATTTCCATAAGGATGGGCTGCGGCAGCATGGACAATGCTGGCGATGCCCAAGGCGATCCACGACCGATCTTTACTTCGGTGATACCGACCTTGGTCCCCTTGAGACCGACCCGCAGATCGCAATTCAAAGTCAGCATCATTCCGCCCGCCATCAGCGACCCCGTCATCGCCGCGATGATCGGTTTCTTGCAGGCGCGCATTGTCTCGTGAAACGGGTCGCGCATCTTGGTCAGAATATCGACGCCCTCGTCGCGTGCGATTTTTGTGGCTTCCTTCAGATCCAGTCCGGCGCTGAACACGCCACAATCGGCCGAAGTCAGAATGGCCACACGAACGCTGTCATCCGCCTCGATCTTTTCCCAAGCATCGGTCAGCCCGTTCGTAGCCGCCACGGAAAGTGCGTTTTTGCGTTCGGGCCGGTTAATACAGACGGTTGCAATTCCGTCTTCGATCTTCACGTCAATGGGGCTCATGATACCTGCTTCGCTTTCTCGGGACAATCTAACTGCGGAAAGCTTCCCCGCGACGTGTCTGCCGCGGGGAAGCCCAGTCTTATTCGACGGTGAAAGTCGCCGAGCTGTGCTTGATGACATCCCAAACAACGTCGAGATAGTCGGCGCTCCAGTCGGTCAGCGGAACCCAGGTTTCGCCATTCCACTGTTCGACCCGGGTCTTGCCACCACCTCCGTGGTCTTTGTCGGTCACTGTAACCGGGGCCATGATGCCGTTTCCATCGAAGTTCTCGATCGATTCAAAGGCATTCTTCATGGTTTCCGGTGTGATCGGCCAACCGTTTTCGGTAATCGCAATACGCGCAGCTTCGAAACCGGCCGAGTAGATCGCCATGCCCGTATTGTAGTACACGTCGCGCACGAGGCTCTCGGGTCCGCTGCCCTTGCCATTGGCATAGTAGGTGTCCAGCATCGTCTTGACGATCGGAACTTCCTGGCCACCGGCCACGTTCGTCCCGCGCAGGATGCCTTTCGCCTCTTCCGCGCCGATATTGGCGATATCGACTTCGTTCAGCCAGTTCACCGACAGATAGCGGTCGATCGGGAAACGGTTGCGGCGCATTTCCTTCGAGGCGACCACATGTCCGCCCGCCAGTAGCCAGCTGATCACATAGTCGGGCTTGTCGCGGCGGATTTTGCTCCATGCGCCGGCTTGATCCGACCCGGGAAGCGGTACGGGATACAGCTCCAACTCGAACCCTTCCTTTTCGGAAAGCGTTTTCAGGATCTCGATCGGTTCCTGGCCAAAGGGATAATCCAGATAGATGAACCCGATCTTCGCCTTGCTCAAGTCACCGCCCATCTGACCCTTGATGAAGGCAACGTCATTTGCCGCCTGCTGCCAGTACGTCGGACCGACCGGGAAAACCCATTCGAACACTTCGCCGTCCACCGCGTCACCGCGGCCAACGAAAGACTGCATCAGTACGTTACCGTCCTTCATGGCACGCGGCAAAACCGCGTTCGTGACCGGCGTGGACAGAAAATTGAAAAGGAAAACGCCTTCGCGCTTGAGCTGCTCATAGCATTCCACGCCACGCTGCGGTTCGTTGCCGTGATCGCGAATGATGACTTCAACCGGATGCCCTTCAATACCACCGTTTTCGTTGGTGTACATCGCGAGATCCTGCGCGGCCTGGGCCACCTGCGGCGAAATGAACGTGTAGGATTTACTGAGGTCGAAGCAGAGTCCGAAGCGGATCGGCTCCTTGTCCTGCGCTGAGGCCACAGTCGCGCTTGCAGCCAGCGCAGTAGCAAGGACCACTGCCTTAATGTGCTGTTTGACTTTCATGTTTTCTCTCTCCCGTTTCTAGGGTTTAGGGCGATGATACCGTTTCGTAAGCGCCGCTGCCGCCCTGCGTAGCGTCACCCTTCCTGCTACCTGTCTTTCACTGCTCGTATTTTGAGGAACTTTCTTTCACCACGTCCCACACGACGTCCGTGTACTCAGAGATCCAGTCGGTTTGCGGCACCCAAGTCTCCCCGTCCCACATCTCGATCCGGGTCTTACCGCCGCCGCCATGATCTTCGGCCGTCACCGTAATGGGGGCCATCAGCCCGTTCGCGTCGTATCCCTCAAGAGATTCCAGTCCGGCTTTGTAGGACTCCGCGGTTATCGGAAGGCCTTCCTGTTCTGCCGCCCTGCGCGCGGCTTCGAACATGATTGAATACATCGCCAGACCGGTGTTGTAGAAAACGTCCTGCGTCTTCTCGATCGGGCCGGACCCCTCGCCCTTGTCATAAAGCTCGGACATGATTTCCTGATACAGGGCAATATCCTGACCGCCCACGACATTGGTACCGCGCTTGATACCCTTGGCGGCCTCTTCACCGATGTTGGCGATATCGACTTCGTTCAACCAGTTGACCGAGATGTACTTGTCCATCGGAATGCGATTGCGCTGCATCTCCTTCGACGCAACCACATGCGCACCGCCCAACATCCAGACGATTACATGATCGGGCTTGTCGCGGCGCACCTTGGACCACACACCGGCCTGGTCACTGCCCGGAAGCGGCACGGGGTACAGCTCAAGCTCGAAACCCTCTTTTTCGGACAAGGTTTCCAGGATCTCGATCGGCTCCTGTCCGAAAGGGTAATCGAAATACACAAACCCCACCTTCACGTCCGACAAGTCGCCATCATGCAATTGCTTTATGTAGGCAACATCATTGGCCGCCTGTCCCCAATAGGTCGGTCCGACCGGATAGACCCATTCGAAAACGGTGCCGTCAACGGCATCGCCTCGGCCGACAAGCGACTGCATCAGGATACGCCCGTCTTCCATGGCCCGCGGCAGGATAGCCAGAGAGACCGGAGTGGACAGGGTATCGAAGACGAATACACCCTCGCGGCTGAGCTTGGAGTAGCACTCGATTCCGCGCTGCGGTTCGTTCCCGTGGTCACGCACGATGACTTCGACCGGTTCCCCACCGATGCCGCCCTTCATGTTGATGAGCTTGGCAAGGTCCATCGCGGCCTGCGAAACCTGCGGCGTGGCAAAGGTATAGGCCTTGCTGAGATCGTAGCAGATGCCGATCTTGAATGGCTCAGCCAGCGTCTGGGTGCCAAACATTGCTCCGCCGAACATTGATAATACGGCCAACGCTTTGGTAAGTTTCTTCATTTGTTCCTCCCTGAACAACTTCTGATTAGTACCTCAACTCAACCAACGTTTGCGTCGGCTGTAGTGCTTGACGTTGTGAAAATCGGTCTCTCCGCCGCCTAGATAGAACTCCTGAATGTCGGAGTTAGATTTGAGCGCCTCGGCGGTGCCGTGCATAACAACGCGGCCGTTTTCGATAAGGTACCCTTGCGAAACGATTTCCAGAGCCGCCAAGGCGTTCTGTTCCACCAGCAGGACGGACAGGCCCTCATCCTTATTGATCTTTTGCAAGATGCCGAAGATTTCCTCGACCAGGAACGGAGCAAGCCCGAGACTTGGTTCATCAAGCATCAACAGCTTCGGCTGGGTCACGAGGGCCCGCCCAATGGCAAGCATCTGTTGCTCACCACCCGACAAATAGCCTGCTTGCGAATTCTTGCGTTCGGCAAGCCGCGGAAAATATCCGTAGATCTTGTCCTTTTCCGCATTCAGCGTTGATCGGGACATTCCGCGCGGCGCGGCGGCGGTCAGGTTCTCGTCGGGGGTCAGGTGTTCGAAGACTCGTCGCCCTTCGATGACATGACAGATGCCCATCTCGACGCGTTTTTGCGCGAGCGCTTCGGTAATGTCCGCTCCCTGGAACGTTATCTCACCTCGGCTGATGCGTCCGCGCTCAGCCTTCAAAAGACCGCTGATCGCTTTCAACGTGGTGCTTTTCCCCGCTCCGTTCGATCCCAAGAGTGCGATCATCCCGCCTGTAGGAACCTGAACCGAAACACCTTTGATCGCCAGCATTACATTGTCGTACAGCACCTCGACACTGTTCATGGACAGAATGTTCTGGGCTTCAACTTTCTCTTGCATCGTCAATTCCCTTATTTCTTGAACTGATCGAAGGGCCAGACCATCAGGTAGTCTCTGATGTTGCCGTAGAGTTTTCCCAAACCGAGTGGTTCGATCAGAAGGATAATGACGATCAGTGCGCCATAGACTGCGTTCGGGATGTGAGCGAGCGTTTCAACGTTGATCTGCATGCCAATCCATTCACTCAGCGTGACGACGAGACCGTTCACGATACCCGGAACAAGAAGGATCAGGGCAACCCCAAAATAGGATCCGATGATGCTGCCAAGACCTCCAACGATCACCATCGCAAGAACCTGGATCGAAACGGCAACCGAGAATTGCTCGGGTGCGGCGAGAAAGAAAAAGGTGGCAACAAGCAACGCACCGCTGACGCCCGCGATGAACGACGAAGTCGCGAATGCGAGAATTTTGTAGTAGAAACTGTTCACACCCAGGATCGCGGCGGCAAAATCTTTTTCACGGACAGCGACCAAAGCGCGACCGAGTCCAGTACGCTTGAGATTAAGCATGAAGATCGTCACCAAGACACACCAGCCGAAGGCGACATAGTAGAAGCCAGTATCAGTGGTAATCTCTTGCCCGAGCAGCGCCAATGTCGGTGACTGGAGCGACGCGTGTGAGCCCCCCGAGATCGCCGGAGAGTGGGTCAGAACCCAGTCCATCACAAATTGCATCGCAAGAGTGGTAAGGGCGAGGTACAGTCCCTTGACCCGCAAAGCGGCAAAAGCAAACAGGCTGCCGATCACGGATGACGTCAACCCGCCGATGATCAGCGCGAATTCCCACGGCACCCCGAAACGCGCGGCATGGATCGCCGAATAGGCGCCGACCGCCATGACCGCGGCATAGCCCAGGTGAAGCTGCCCCGCCCAACCTGTCACCAGGTTCAGCCCCAAAGCGGCGGCCGTCCAGATCAGCCAGGGAAGCAAGTAGCTGTTCAGGTAAAGCGACGGAATGATGAACGGCGCGGCAAGACCGATCAGAAAGATGAATGCTGTCAGATTTCTGTCGGCAGGCACCTTGAAGATACGGCTGTCCGAAACGTAGTCGGCGTGATGGACGCCAGAAAGTCTGTAAAACATCCCTTACACCCTTTCGATGTCGTGACGACCAAATAGCCCGTGCGGACGGATCATGACCGTAAGAATGAGCACGGCGGCGACGATAAGCTCACGGCTTCCGCCTCCGACAAGCGGATCGAGGAAATCAGCGCCAACGTTTTCGACGACGCCCAGGATGATGCCCGCGATCACGGCGCCAAGGATACTGTCGAGACCACCGAGAACGGCAACGGTCAGACCCTTGAGCAGCAACAGCGACAGCGCCTGATCGACACCCTGAATTCCGCCCCAGATAACGCCCGCGGCGACAGCAACAACAGATGCCAGCGCCCAGGACAGGCCAACTCCGCGTTCAACCGAGATGCCGACCGACCACGAAGCCATGTAATCATCCGCGATCGCCCGCAACTTGATCCCGGTCCGGGTTCGGAAAAACAGCATGAATGCGACAAACAAGGCGAGCGCAACACCGGCACCAACCAGATGGATGCGGCTGATGAAGATGTCGTCCAAAAACAGTGGATCATAGCTGACGCCCAATTCCATCGAACGTGACGTCCCGCCCCAAATCGCAAGCGTTGTACCCCGCAGGAAAATGTCGAGGCCGAGTGTCAGCATCAAGATCATGACAACCGGCCGACCTGCGAGACGGCGCAAAGCAACACGCTCAATGCCGAACCCAAGGCCGAACATGACAACCGCAGCCAGAGGGATGGCCAGCCACAAGGGTAAACCCACGTCGCGTGCCAGCGCCAAGACCACATAGGCCCCGACCATGGTCAACCCGCCCTGCGCCAGATTGGGCACCGAAGATGCCTTGTAAATCAGCACAAGGCCGATGGCGAATAGCGAGTACAGCAGACCCGTCAAGGCTCCGTTGATCGCAAGCTCTGATAGAAAGACCCAGTCCATTTATACCTCCCTGATGGGAAGGCTTCTTTCGACCTTCCCTACTTCCCCGGTCTCGTAAGTCACCTGCGCGCTTACATGGACCTCTTTTGAACCGTCGTAGAGCGCCGCGATCACGTCAGCATAGCGTTCCTGAACGACCTTGCGCCGTAGTTTTCGTGTCCGTGTGATTTCACCATCGTCCGGGTCGAATTCTTTCGGCAGACTGACAAAGCGTTGCAGGCGCAATGGTTCGGTGACGGCCTTGTTGACCCGTTGGAAGGCCTCGCGAAGCAACGTCGCGACCTCTTCACGCTGAGAAAGATCGGCATATGACACGTAAGGTACGCCGTTCACTTCGGCCCAGTGCCCCACGGCCTCGAAATCCACGCAGACCATCGCCGTCAGTTCCTTCAGCCCGGCGCCGATTACGGCAGCATCCTTAATATAAGGGCTGAATTTCAACCGGTTCTCGATGTAGTTTGGCACAAACCGCTCGCCTCCGGCCGTATGCATGACCTCGGAGACGCGCCCCAGAACAACCAAGTGTCCATCTTCCTCCAAATACCCGGCATCACCTGTATGCAGCCACCCGCCCTCAAGGGCTTCGGCGGTCGCTTCGGGTTTGTTGAAGTACCCTTCGAATACGCTGTCCGAGCGTACCAGGATCTCCCCGTCCTCGGCGATGGTCACCTCGACGCCGGGCGCGGGTTTGCCGACGGTATGAAGGCGCACTTCACCCGGAGACTGAATTGCATTGATCGCGCTGTTTTCGGTTTGGCCATAGAGTTGGCGCAATTTGATTCCCAAGGATCGGTAGAAAACAAAGGTGTCTTCGCCGATCGCTTCGCCGCCGGTGAACGCGTTCTTGAGGCGGCTCATTCCGAACTGGTCCTTGATCGGTCCGAAAATGATTGCCTCGCCCAAAAGTCGGCCCAAAGGCTCCAATATACCACCGCTTTTTCCGTTCAGCTTGCGTGTCTCAGCGGCGATGGCCCGATCCATGAAAAAATGGTACAGCCATTTCTTTAAAGGGGACGAATTTTCGATACCCACCTGGATTGTCGTCAGCATCTGGTCCCAGCTTCTCGGAGCCGCCAGATAGAAGGTCGGAGCGATCTCGCGCATGTCGCGCACGACCGTTTCCTGGCGCTCAGGCACATTCACGGTGAAACGCCAAAGGAGTGCCGCGGCAACGGTTATGGCGTAGTCTCCCACCCAGGCCATCGGCAAGTACGCGAGGATCTCCTCATTTTCGTCGAAGGCACCCGCCGCATGTCCATTCCGAGCAGCAGCAAGAACGTTCTTCTGACTCAGTACGATGCCCTTCGGCGCGCCCGTCGTTCCGGAGGAGTGCAGAAAAATGGCCGGATCTTCCGGCTTCGCACGACTAAGCAGTTCCTCACGCAGGCCCGGGGTTTCGTTCAGATCGTGCTGACCAACTTCGATCAGGTGATCCCAGGACAACAGCCCTTCAACCTCGTAGAAGCCAAGACCGCGCGCTTCATCATAAATGATGTGGTCGATGCCCTCGGCGCCCGCGTCCTTCAGTTCCAGGATCTTGTCAACCTGTTCCTGATCTTCCGCAATGGCCGCGACGATCTCGATTTCGCCAAGAAAGTGCCTTAGTTCCTCAAGAGTTGCGCCCGGATAAGCGGGCATGGCGTAGGCACCAAGCAACGAAACAGCCAGCATGCCGCCATAGAGCCGCGCACGGTTATCGCCCAGAACAAGCACTGCTTTGCCAGGCTTCACGCCGATTTTTTCAAGCCCAGCCGCACAGGCCACCACCTCTTGGGCGTATTCCGCCCAGGTGGTTTCTTTCCATATCCCACGCTCTTTTTCGCGACGGGCGATATCCTTTCCGTGGAGCGACGCGTTCTTCGCCAGAAGTGCACCAATCGTTTCGCCGCCTGAAGACCGGTTCTTCGTAAAATCAGTCATGCGACCCTCCGATATATGCCTCGATGACCCGCGGGTCCTTCACAACCTCCTTGGGGATGCCACTGGCGATCATTTCACCGTAGTTCAGTGCCAGCATCCGATCACAAATGCCGGTGATGACATCCATATGGTGTTCGATCAGCAGAACGCTGACGCCGCGTTCGGCACGGGCATCCAGAATGAAACGGGACATATACCCTTTCTCTTCCTGGTTCATGCCGGCCATCGGTTCATCGAGAATCAGCATCTGTGGCTCGGCCACCAATGCCCGCGCCAGCTCGACCCGCTTTTTCAACCCGATCGGAAGACCATCGACCAACTCATGCCGAATGCTCTCGAGCTGTAGAAACTCGATCACCTCCTCGACGATTTTACGGTTCTCGATTTCTTCACGCTGTGCTGCCCACCAATATAGCGCCGTACGCAAAACGCCTGGGCTCATGTGGATGTGCCGCCCGAGCAGGATGTTGTCCAGAACGCTCATCCCGTTGAACAGGGCAAGATTTTGGAACGTTCTGGCAACGCCGAGCTTGGCAACCTTGTGAGGCGCCGTACCCGTAATGTCGTTTCCTGCCAGCCGGACCCTGCCCTCGTTTGGCGGGTAAAATCCGGTAATTGCGTTTGTTAGCGTTGTCTTGCCGCTGCCATTCGGACCGACAAGTCCAAAGATTTCCCCTTGTCGAATAACGAGGTCAACACCGGTGACAGCGACGATGCCGCCGAACCGTCGTTCGACCCCGCTGCACTCCAGTATCGCCCCATCATCGGCTCCGATTGCTGTGTTAATCCTTGTCGTCATCTAGATATCATTGTCCCCCTAAGGTTCACGGCCAACATCAGGTAATCCGGAAGTAGTCCGGCCGCCCCGTTGGCCATGGATCCCCCCACAATTGCTGCCCACCGTCGATGTTCAGAACTTCTCCGGTTACGAATTTCCCTGAATTCGCCGCCATATAGACAACCCCTTCAGCGACATCCCATTCGTCCCCGGCGTGCCGCATCGGGTTGGAGTCCTGAAAGGTCGCAGAACCCTCCGGAGGGTAGTTCCCGAAACCGTTGCTTTCGCAGCAACCCGGCGCCACGCAGTTCACTCGGATACCGTGCGGGGCCCACTCCACCGCAACCGACTTGGACAGGTAAACTACCCCTGCCCGGGCCGCACAGGTATGCGCGATGCCGGGCATGCCGCGCCAGATATCGGCCACGATGTTGACGATGGAGCCCGATTGCTTGTTGGCAACCCAGTGGCGCGCCGTGGATTGCATCATCCACCACGTGCCGTTCAGGTTGGTGTCTATGACCGCATTCCAGCCCTTTGGACTAAACTCCAACGCTGCTTGCGGAAACTGACCCCCAGCATTGTTCACCAATACGTCAATCGCCCCGAACTCCTGGTTCGTCTTGGCGACAAAATCCTCGACCTGCTCAGGCTCCCGGATGGTCATAGGCACAGCGAAAACTTCGCCCCCGAAACTTTCAAGAAACTCCTTGGCCAAAGCCAGTTTCTCTTCGTTGCGTCCATTGATCGCCAGATTGGCCCCGAGCCTTGCGAACAAGGTCGCAATTGCCAGCCCCAATCCGCCTCCGGCCCCGGTCACCACAACGACTTTGCCGGTGAATAAACCGCTTGCGTAAACGGTTGCACGTTTTGATAGGTCCTCCCTCGAAGACCCAAACTGCGTCTTATTCATGACGCCTCCTCCCATTCCCCATTAGGGGCAGCTGCCAGTAATCTAACGGGCGTTAGAAAATTGGTCAAGACAACTTTTCCCACCAGCCCCGCCCGTTATCTCCGATCAGTAAGACTTTGGAAGTCCAAGGGCTTTTTCTGCTATGAACGACAGAAGCATCTGCGGTGTCACCGGTACGATGCGGAACAGCAGAGCTTCACGTACCAGTCGCTCCACGTGATATTCCTTAGCATATCCGAATCCGCCAAACGTAATTTGCGCGGCTTCGGTCGCCTCGACCGCGGCGTCGGCGGCCAAAAGCTTGGCGGCGTTCGCCTCGACGCCGCAGGGTTCTCCCGCATCGTAGAGGGCTGCAGCGTGCATCACCATGAGATTGGCAGATTCCACTCGCGCCCAGGCTTTGGCGAGTGGATGCTGAACACCCTGATTTTGGCCGATCGGGCGGTCAAAAATCACACGTTCGTTTGCATAATGCGCCGCTCGCGCCAGTGCGTTGCGCGCAATACCGATGCATTCACCGGCCACCAGGATGCGTTCGGGATTCAACCCGTGCAAAATTTGCCTAAAGCCTTTGCCCTCCTCCCCGATCAGGTCCTCAGCCGGAATCGGCAATCCATCGATGAAGACTTCGTTCGAATCGACAGCCTTTCGACCCATCTTTTCGATCTCTCGCACGTCAACGAAATTTCGGTCGAGATCTGTATAGAACAGGCTCAGCCCTTCGGTCGGGCTGCTCACATCCTCAAGCCGCGTTGTTCTGGCCAGAAGCAACATCTTGTCTGCCACCTGCGCGGTAGAAATCCAGACTTTTTGTCCGTGCACGACATATCTGTCCCCCCGCCGCACCGCCATGGTCTTCAGCTTTGTGGTATCCAGCCCCGTCGTCGGTTCGGTCACGGCGAAACAGGCCTTTTCATCGCCTGCTATTAGAGGGCCAAGCATACGCGCGCGCTGCTCATCGGTCCCAAACTTCACCACCGGGTTGAGCCCGAAAATGTTCATGTGGATGGCCGAGGCTCCGCTTGCGCCGGCCCCCGACTCGGCGATTGCCTGCATCATTATGGTCGCCTCGGTGATCCCCAGACCAGCGCCGCCGACAGCTTCTGGCATGGCGATACCCAGCCAGGCGCCATCGGCCATTGCCCTGTGCAGTTCATGGGGAAAACCACCGTTGCGATCCCGATCCAGCCAATAGTCGTCGTCGAACCTTGCGCAAATCCGCAGAACCTGGTCGCGAATCTCTTGTTGGTCGGCGGTCAATCGAAATGTCATAGCGCGCGCCCTCTTTCCAATCTTACGAGCCCAGCCTCACATAGGGCAGCGATCCGCTCATCGTCAAAACCAAGATCACGCAGAATGCTTTGGCTGTCTGCGCCAGGCGGTCGTCCCAGCCAACGAAGCTGACCGGGCGTCGCGCTGAGATGAGGGACCGGACCAATGACCTGAGTCTGTTCGCCAGCGACCGACACGATATCCCCGCGATGGCGTATCTGCTCGTTCGTCGCGATTTCCTCGACACTCAACACACGCGAGGCAACGGCATCATGGCGGGCGAATACCGCCTCCACTTCCTTAGCCGTGTGCTGCGTGACGAAATCATTGATCGCGTCAAAGACCACCGTCATGTGCTGCGACATCTCGCCGAGTGTCGCAAACCGCGGATCATCGGCAAGGGCGTCCCCGCCGACTGCCCGCAACAGTCGGTGCGCGGTTTCCGCGCTCCCTGCGGAAACGGTCAGCCACACCCCATCGGACGTTCGGAACATCCCCCCCGGAGCAAAGTCCATCGGCTGGCGCAGCCCATTGCGCCGCGGCGAGAGGTTCGCGCCCGTCAATGCGGGAACAGGATAGTCCATCAACCGAAGCAACGCCTCGAACACCGCAAGATCGACGACCTGACCGCGTGCAATGCCCTTTTCGCGAGCAAATAGCGCGATCATGATTCCCAAAGCGCCCATCAGCCCTGTCGTGCTGTCGGCCGCCGGAAAGCCGGGGTGCATCGGCGGCCCGTCGGGAAAACCGGTCAGATGCGCTAATCCACTCATGGCCTCCGCAGCACGCCCAAACGCTGGCACGTCGCGCATCGGACCGTCCTGTCCGTAACCTGAAACCCGCAAGACAACCAAGTCCGGGTTCCAATCGTGCAAGACGTCTGGCCCAACACCGGCACGTTCCAGCACACCCGGTCGGAAATTTTCGATCAGCACGTCGGCATCTTCGACCAACTTTCGCAGGATGTCCCGGCCCTCGTCGGACTTCCAGTCCAGGCCTAGTGTTTTCTTGTTACGGCCCAAAGTCTTCCACCAGACGCCCACCCCATCCTCTGCCTTGGGTCCAAGGTCGCGCATCATATCCGTCCGGTTGGGGGCTTCGATCTTGATGACATCTGCACCAAAATCCGAGAGTAAAGCTGCCGCAAGTGGTCCGGCAATTACGTGACCAAGTTCTATAATCTTCAGTTGATCAAGGGGTCCAGACATCTGCACTTTCGACTTTGCTAATTTTCTAATGGTTGTTCGATTCCTAGCAAAGGCGAAGTCGGACCTCAAGATTCAAAGGTAATCACTTCCCCAAAAACGTAACCGCCCGGTTGTTACCGCGGATCAGTTTATCGGCGTCCAGTTCCATGAAAGCAGTTCGTTGAGCGGGTTGGTCATGTGATTGTGGATGCGGTCGAGGATTTCGGCCAGCCAGGCTTGCCGATCGTGGCCGTTCATCTTGGCTGTCTCGACAAGGGAGATCGCCCGGGACAGCGTTTCGCCACCGCTGTCGGAGCCTGCAAAAAGTCAGTTTTTTCGCCCGATGCTGATCGGGCGCATGACGCGCTCGGCGGTGGTGTCGTCGATGCCGACGCGGCCATCTCCAAGGAAGAGCTCGAATGACGGCCAGCAGCTGAGACCATAGCGGAAGGCCTTCGCGAGACCGTCCTTGCCGGGAATGCGTAGCAGTTGGGCCTCGGTCCATGCCTTGAAGGCCTAGACCATGGAGCGGGAGTGCGCCTGGCGTGCTGCCAGCCGCAGTTTCGCTGTCTTTTTTGCCCACCCGAACTATGGCCTGCCGTGCGTTCTTTCAGGCCTGTGGGACGAAGCGCTCGTCTTTGGCGGCACCGAAGTGGCTCCGACATTCGGCGGTTTTCTCGAAGGCGCGCTTGAGGCGACGGAACATGCCTACACCGTCCTTAAGACGGGTCGAGGGCGCTCAGAGAAACGCTTATAACTGCATCTGCGTTCAGGCTGTCGCTGGGGAACCTGAAGGAGCGTTTTCTTGTTTAGGCGGCTTGATCAAGAAGAACAGCGCATACAATACCGGCACCGCGACCAGTGTCAGGATCGAGGCGAACGCGAGGCCACCCATGATTGTGACAGCCATCGATGCGAAGAAGGCGTCTGATATGAGCGGAGTCATACCGAAAATCGTTGTGCCCGCAGCCAGCACGACGGGCCTCAAACGGCTGACCGAGCCATCGATTACCGCCTGATAGTCCTCGACACCTTCGGCGCGTTGCTGATCGATTTCTTCCACCAGCACAATGGCATTCTTCATCAGCATCCCGGAAAGGGACAAGAAGCCGAGAAGCGCCGTGAACGTGAACGGTAGCCCAGTGAACAGCAGACCAAGAACCATCCCCGTGACCGACATCGGAACCACGAGCCACAGGATCAGTGGCTGGCGCACTTTGTTGAACATCAGGATCGAAATTGTCAGCATTACCAGAAAGCCCAAGGGAAGCTGTTTGCCGAGACTTGCCTGCGCTTCTCCCGCGCTTTCGAACTCGCCACCCCATTCCATCGTGTAGCCTTCGGGAAGCCGAATGGCTTCGATATCAGAGCGGACACTGCGAAAGGCCTCATCTGCTGTCAGGTCGCCGCCTGCACCGCCGAGGACCGTTATCGTACGCTCACGGTCGCGGCGGTGGATAAGGGCCTCGACGAGGCGGGGCTCAAAGCCGGAGACGAGGTTGGCCATCGGCACATAGCCATTTGCACCCGGCGACCAGACGGAGAGATCGCGCAAACGATCCAGCCCGTCGCGCTCGACCTCGGGAAGCCGCAGATACATAGGGATTTCGGCATCGCCTTCGCGCAGGGTGCCGACCCGCAGGCCCGAGGTCCCGTATTGCACGGTGTCGGAAATCGATCCGCGAGTCGCACCGGCCAACCGCATGCGAGCCTCGTCGACGATGGGTTCGACGAGAATTTCGCGCTGTCGCCAGTCTGTGCGCGGGTTTGTGATCGTGCCGGCCTCGTCGAAGATCGCAAGCGCGTTATCCGATAGCTGCCGGAGGACTACCGGATCGGGTCCCGAAAAGCGAACGGCGACATCGGCCCCGGCAGGCGGACCGAAGACGATCTCCTCGACGCGGATAAGAGCATTGGGGAATTGCGCCGGCAGTTCGCGATTGAGACGCGCCGCAACATCGGGGATGAGTGTGGCATCGGTCGCACGCACGATCAGCTGACCGTAGCTCGCATCGGCCTGCTCAGGGTTGTAGGTCAGCATGAAGCGGCTGGCCCCTCGCCCGACAAGCGTTGTAACGTCCGTCACTATCTCCTCGCCTAAGATGATCGCCTCGAGCCGGGCCATTTCTTCATTCGTGGCTCGAATGTCCGTGCCCTGTGGCATCTGGAATTCGACGTAGAATATCGGGGTGTTCGACGCCGGAAAGAAAGCCTGCTTGACTTGGCCGAAGGCCATGACCGACCAGACCGTGATTCCGACGACCGTCAGGACTACGAGCACGCGGGCGCGCAGCGCCATCCAGAGGAAACCGCGATAAGCCGAATAGACTAAGCCGCGATAGGGGTCCTTGGAGGTGTCTCTTGGCGCCTTCAGAAGGAGCTTCCCAAGATAGGGTGTAACGGTTACGGCGAGGATCCAGCTCATCAGCAACGAAATCGCGATAACCGCGAAAAGCGAGAACAGGAATTCTCCGGTGGCGTCTGGCGATAGCCCAATGCCCGAAAACGCCATGATCCCGATCACGGTGGCCCCAAGCAGGGGAAACCCTGTCGCGGTCTCTGTATCGGCGGCGGCGTCTTCGGCGGACTTGCCCCGCGCCATGCCAATCAGCATGCCTTCGGCGATCACGATGGCATTGTCGACCAGCATGCCCATGGCGATGATCAAAGCCCCGAGACTGATCCGTTCCATCTCGATGCCGAAGACAGACATGAAAAACAGTGTGGAAAAAACCGTGAGGCCCAGCGTGGCACCCACGACCAAACCCGCGCGCCAACCCATGGTCAGCATCAGCGCCCCGATGACGATGGCCACGGATTGACCGAGGCCGACGAGGAAGCTCGAGACCGCTTCGTCGACGACCTTATGCTGTTCATAGATCGGTACGATCTCGACGCCGTCCGGCAATTCGGTCTTCAGCTGGTCCAGCCGTGCCTCGACCGATCTGCCGACCTCGACAACGTTGCGGTCCACGAGCGCCGAGACCCCGAGGGTGAAGGCCCGCGTGCCATTGTGACGCACGATCTGGCTCGGCCGCTCTGTCTCCTCTCGGACCACGCGAGCGATGTCGTAGAGCGCAATCTGCCCGACCTCTCCGGGGGCGCCGAGCCGCAGCGCCTCTATGCCCTCGACGCTGACATAACCCGGCGGAACGGACACGCCCAGCCGAGACAGCCCTTCGCTGATCTCGCCGTTGGAGAAAACCTGGTTTTCGTCGGCGATGATACCGAGGATCTGGTCCGGTGGCAGGCCCAGTTCGGTCAGGCGCGCCGAAGGGATCGAAATGATGATCTCCTCTTCAGCCAGCCCCTGAACCTCGATCTTGGCCACCCCGTCGACGGTGACAAGGTCGCGCCGCAGTTTAGTCGCGAGGTCTCGCTGTTCCGAGGCGCTCAACCCATCGGCCGTCACAGCGTAGAACATGCCGTAGACGTCGCCGAAATCGTCATTGATGATCGGAGACTGCGCACCGGAGGGAAGCTCTCCTTCGATGTCGCGGATACGGCGGCGCATCTCGTCCCAGACCTGCGGAATCTCGTCGGGCCCATAGGTCATCTCGATCTCGACCGTGATCTGGGCCATGCCCGGCATGGATTTCGATTCCACCCGGTCGAGCTGCTTCATCTGTTGGAGTGCGCTTTCCACGACATCGGTGACTTCCTCTTCCACCTCCATCGCCGTCGCGCCCGGATAGGGCACGAAAACGAGCGCCGTCTTGAGCGTGAAACTCGGGTCTTCGAGGCGTCCGACCGTGTTCAGCCCCCACAAACCGCCGAGAAGGCAAAAGATAATTGCCAGCCAAACGGCGACCGGACGTCGGATGCTTGCGCGGGAAATACTCATTGTCATGGTTTCGGTTTTCCGGTCCAGGATCGTTCAGAGGCCGCGAACCGCGACTGTTTCGTTTTCCTTCAGGCGCCACCACCCGCCGGACACAACCAGTTCGTCTCCGGAGAGCCCCTCAAGCACGACGATTTCGTCGTCGTTCGGCAGCCCCAGGCGGATCGTCTTACGGGACACCCGGCCGGTCCCCTCGTCATACAGCCAGATGGACGGCTCGCTCCGGCTCGTCGTGTCGATCGCCGAGACCGGGACGACTACCAACCGCGATTGCGCACCCTCCGCGGCGGCGGCTACGCGCACATTCGCCGTCATTCCGGGCAGCAATCTCGGGTCGATGGCGCCCTCGATTGCAAACTCGACGTCATAGGTTTGGGCTGTGGGGTCTGCATCGGTCACGAATTTCCGCAGATACAGAGTTGCGTCATATCCCGGCACGGCGGGGAAAGAGGCGGTTACCCTGAATGCATCGGGCTGGGCCCGTGCCATCGCGGCGAGTTCCTCGGGCAGCGAAATCCGCACCCGCATTTCACTGATGTCCTGCAACCTGGCAATCGGAGCCGCAGGGGTGACGTTCGAAAACTCCTCCAGAAAGATGCGCGCGACAATGGCGTCGAAGGGCGCGGTGATCGTGGCTTGAGCCAAGCGTCGCTCCGCTTCACGCAGGGCGACTTCTGCCTGAGCAAGCTGCGCGCGGTTCGTTTCAAGTCGGGCGTCGGTCGCCACCCCCCTCTCGGTCAGACTCAACGCACGATCGTATTCGGATTTTGCGAGGTCGAAAGAGGCCTGCGCCCGATCCACGGCCAATTCGAAATCGACTGGGTCGAGCGCGGCAATTAAATCGCCTTTCTCGACCCGAGTCCCAGCATCTACCGCGAGGTCGGAAAGCTGACCCGAAACCTGAAAGGCAATATCCACGGTCCGGGCGGGCTCCACGCGGCCTGCCAGGCTGCGCGCCCTATCGCTATCGCGAAGCTCGGCACGCGATACTTCGACCGTGACCGGTTGGGCCATGTCTTGCTCGGCGCTCCCTTGCGCATCGGCACCGGAAACCTCATCCGTAGTCTGCGCGAAGACCTTGGATGCGATGTCCGGGTTGAATTGCACGAGAAGGACAATGGCGAGAAGAAGGGCGACCAATCCAGCGGCACCTCCTCGGAAGTATCTGGTTCTATTCAAGCTCATTTATCATGTCCTTCAATCTGTCGATGGCGGCGTCTTGCTGATCGTCGTCACCATCCGCGAGGCGAAGAAGCCTCTGGAAACGAAGACCCTGGATCGCCAAAAAAAGAACCATCGCCGCAGTGTCGTCCTGCGCGTCCGAACGGATGCGCTCGACATCACGGGACAGCTCTCTTCTCAGCGGGTCCAGAAGATTCGGATCCGACGCCGAAACCGCGAGAATAGCCATCGAAAGGTCATCATCGGTGCTTACGGCTTGCAGAACTGTCTCGAGATGACCGCGCAGGGTGCG
Organism: Sulfitobacter sp. THAF37; assembly: GCF_009363555.1. Classification (NCBI taxonomy): domain Bacteria; kingdom Pseudomonadati; phylum Pseudomonadota; class Alphaproteobacteria; order Rhodobacterales; family Roseobacteraceae; genus Sulfitobacter; species Sulfitobacter sp. THAF37. The sequence continues at coordinate 204,519 of NZ_CP045373.1, read as the reverse complement.
GGAACTGTGCCCTTCCGGGACCGACGCCAGACGTTCGCGGTGCTCCGCGAGCATTTCGTCGAGCAGCCCGGCCAGAAGCGCTTTCTTGGTGGGGAAGTTGTACAACACCCCACCCTTGCTGAGGCCGGATTCCCGAGCGACGGCGTCGATCGTGATCTTTCCCGCGCCTTCTCGCAGCGCAATCGCCCGCGCAGCGCCGAGAATCTTCGGCGAGGCGTTCTTCGGTTGCTTTTCCACTTGTGCAGTCACCCTGTACCGTCCGGTCGGTTAAGTCATTGGGCGAGCTAATGCGCTGCCCCGTATTTGGCAAGCGAGCTCAATCTGAAAATTTGTCTCTGTGGCCGCTACCGTAAAGTCGCAGGAATGCAGCGACCGCTTCGCGCGCATGTTGCTCGCGGTGGACAGCTCGTTTCACTGCGAGAAGGCGCGGCATAAGTAGCCCCGAAACGCAAAGGTGTATGAAGTGATCGGACGCGCGCCGGACGTCATCGACATCGAGCGCGCCTTCGCGCGTAAGGCGCTCCAGAATCCGACCGACGAGTTCGCGGGCAGGTTTCGGGCCTGCGCGAAAATAAACCTCACCCACTTCGGGCAGTGCCTCGGAGGCGCCAACGCACGTTCGCAGGAGACGGATGTAGGTGTCGTCCAAGGTGAGGTCGACCATGCGAAGGGCGAGTTCTTCCAACTGGGCGCGCGGCTCCAAAGACGCGATCAAGGGCCGGAGGATTTCGTCCGCAAGCCGACCGCATTCGGATTCAACCACGCTCAGGAACAGTTGCTCCTTGGTCGGGTAATACGAATACATGGTTGCCTTCGACACTTTTCCTTCAGCGGCAATTGCATCGACCGTGGCTCCTTCGTAACCGCATCGGAAGAAAACCTCGCGCGCACCAATCATGACGTCGGCCATTTTTCTCACGGGCATCTCGTTCTCTCTATCCCAGGCAGGACTAGGCGGTTACAAGCTTTACTGTACCGTCTAGTGAGTATAGTAGATAGAAGTTGATTTAGCAGCAAAGCGTAAAGCTGTGCGGATCTACCCCACCAAGCGCCGCTTGGCGGCTTTTTCTAGCGCCGTTTTCAATTCGTCATGAGCTTCGGGTCTGATTCTGCCTGAGTTGTTCTCGGGCGCGGGATTATCCCGCGAACAGGAGGGGTACCGTCATTCTGCCGCGCTTGCGGTCCCGACAAAGGCACCCTCGGCCTCCCAGCGGCGTGCGATCGAGCCAAGCTTGTCCAGCACGCCGCGCAGTTCCGCGCCGCGCTCAGTCAGCCCGTAGGTGACAGCGGGTGGGATGGTCATGGCCTGCTCGCGCCATACAACGCCAGCATGTTCCAGCATTCTCAGCCTCTCGGTCAGGACCCGGGTGGAAATGCCGGGCACCAAACGCTTGAGCGCGCCGAAACGCTGCGGTCCCTGCTCGGACAGAACCCAGAGTATATAGATCGTCCAAGGGCCTGTGATGACACGCAGAAGCGCCTCCATCGGGCATGAGGGGGGCTGGACGCTCTTCATCGTGGATTATCCTCGCGGTTAAAGTAATCTAGTTACTTTTAAGTGCCTACTTTCACGAACGATGCAAGACACCTAAAGGTACTTAGAGCGGAAACTGCGGCTGAACAAGCCCTTGCAAACAGGGAGTGCGGTGATGAGTGACAACGTGGCAAAGTATGTCTACTGGATCGCGACCGGCCTTGTGGCGCTGGTCTATCTGGGTGCGGCGACTTTCTACATCTCATCCCACGATATGGTCGCGGGCATGTATCGCGAGGTGTTGAGCTATCCCACATACATCATCTGGCCGCTCGCGATTTTGAAGATTGTCGGCGCGGTGGTGATTCTCTGGCGCCCTTCGGCGATGCTGGCGGACTGGGCTTACGCGGCGATGTTCTGGCATCTGGTGTTGGCGTTCGGGGCGCATGTGGGCGCGGGCGATCCAGGCTGGCCACCGGCTCTTGCGACCTGGGTGCTCCTGATCGCCTCGTGGATGACAGCCAATCGCGTGCGTGCGGTAAAGTCGGCATATGCGCCGACGTTTCCGACAGAGACGAATTAATCCGATGCGGAGTTGCCACGGCGCTGGCCATCCACCCTCGGGCTTGGGGTTCAAAAGGACGACAGAATGACCGAAAGGCAGCCGACAGTGTTTGTTCCCCATGGAGGCGGCCCTTGCTTCTTCATGGACTGGAACCCGCCTGACACCTGGGACAGGCACCGCAGATTCCTTGAGGCTTTGCCTGCGAGCCTGCCGGCAAAGCCCAAGGCGCTTCTCGTGATCTCAGGCCATTGGGAGGAACGGGTGTTTACCGTGCAGACCAACTCCGCGCCGCCGCTGCTGTTCGACTATCAGGGGTTTCCCCCCCATACTTATCAGCTGACCTGGCCCGCGCTAGGCGATCCTACGCTGGCGGCCCGTGCAAGCGAGCTATTGAATGGCGCGGGTTTTGAAACCCGGGCCGACGCTACGCGTGGCTTCGATCATGGGGTGTTTGTTCCGCTAAAGGTGGCTTTGCCTGAGGCCGACATACCTACCGTCCAACTGAGCCTGCGCGACGATCTCGACGCTGAGGCGCATCTTGCTGCTGGTCGCGCGTTGGCGCCCTTGCGAGACGAAGGTGTTCTGATCATCGGGTCCGGCAACACCTATCACAACATGGGCAAGATGATGCGGGCGATGAGGGGCGGACCCGATGGCCCGGTGAACGGCGGCGACTTCGACCGATGGCTCACGGGTGCGGTGACCCATGAAGACCCCGGGGCGCGCCGCGCCATGCTGGCTGCTTGGGATCGGGCACCCGGCGCACGCGACGCCAATCCGCGCGAGGAACATCTAATTCCATTGCACGTCGTGGCCGGCGCCGCGCTTGCGGATCGGGGGGAAAAGACCCTCGAGGATCACGTATTGGGCGCGGTCGAAAGCGCGTTCAGATTTGGATAGGACCAGATATGTGCTTCGAACTTCCCTTGCGGCAGGGTCCGCGCCCCGAAACCACCGAGTGCGCCCCGCATGAGCAAGTGTCGCAGAACTCCTCGGCCGAGATTCACGCATTGTTCAAGCAGAAGGCCTTCGCCCTGCCCTTCGTCGAGCGTTGCCGATCGGGTATTTCGGTCCCCGGCGCCGAGGCATTAGTCCTGCCGCGGCCGCATGCCTGCGGCCCGCGCGAAGCCTTCATGATCGGACGCGAATTTGCGCATGTGCATCCCGCCTATGACGGTTCGTCGCACATGATGCTGCCGCTGGCGGCGGTTGAGGAACTCATCGCGAAGGGATGGGGCGAACAGCACCCGATGGCCTCGGCCGGATACATCCCGGCCAATGCGATCATGGCCTTTGCTCCACGCGATGAGGCAGAGGTCGATGTGATGATCAAAATCCTGACCACAAGCTGGGGTTTCGCGCGCGGCAAGCTGGCGAATCCCGCCCCCACCCAAATCCACGATTGATCGCAAGCGCGCTTGCAGAAACATCAAGATAAGAGAGATACCATGTCCAACATCCAGAACGGCCCCTTCATCGTGACCGGCGCGTCCGGACAACTTGGCCGGCAGGTGGTCGACCTGCTGGTTCAGGCAGGTGCCGGGCCGGTCATCGCGATCTCGCGCACTCCCGACAAGCTTGCCGATCTGGCGGGAAAAAGAGTCGAGGCGCGCGAGGGCGATTTCAACGACCCGGCTTCTCTTGAAGCAGCCTTCGCGGGCGGCAAGCGTCTCCTCATCATCTCCACCGACGATCTGGAGCCGGGCAAGCGGCTCGCAGCTCATTCCAATGCGATTGCTGCGGCCAAGACGGTAGGTATCGACCACATCGTCTATACCTCCTTCGCAGGCCCAGTCGCGGAAAGTCCAATCGGATTCGCTCAAGACCACGAAGGGACCGAGAAGCTGATCACGGAAAGTGGGGCGGATCATACGATCCTGCGCAACAATATGTACACCGACTTTCTGTTGATGGGCGGCCAGCAGAGCGTCGCCATGGGCACGCATTTCTCCGCCGCAGCAGATGGCAAGACCGGATATGTGACACGCGCGGATTGCGCCCGTGCCGCAGCCGCGGCGCTAATGAAAGCTACGGGAAGGGAGACCCTCGATATCACCGGGCCGGAGACGGTCAGCCAGGCCGAGGTCGCGGCGATCTTGTCCGAAATTGCGGGTAAGGAAATCCCCTATGTCGCCCTGCCCGCCGAGGATCTGGTGCAGGCGATGATCGCAAATGGACTGCCGGAGTTCATGGCGAGGGTCTTTGCCTCCTTCGACGAAGCAATCGCGCAGGGCTATCTCGATGTGGCCAGCGGCGATCTCGAATCGCTCACCGGCAAGCCCGGACAGTCGGTGGCCGATTTCCTGGCCGCTAACCGCGCGGCGCTTCTTCAGGCGCCGCAGGAACAATAATGCTGGAAAATGTCATGAGGCTTTACAACGCGAACTTCTCACCGAATGCGCTGCGTGTACGGGCGGTGGCGCACGAACTGGGCGTGGAACTCGAAATCGTCGAGGTCGACATCCGTGCCGGGGACAACCGCGCGGCGGAATTTCTTGCCCGCAATTCAAATGCAAAGGTGCCTGTTTTGGAGGACGGGAATTTCGTGCTCTGGGAGTCCCGGGCGATCTGTGCCTATCTGGCCGGGATCCGGCCCGAGGCAGGGCTCTATCCTGATGGCCTCAAGACGCGGGCCCTCGTCGATCAGTGGGCCTGGTGGCAAGCCATCCACCTAGGCCCGGCGATGCAGAAGTTGTCCTTTGAGCTGTTCCTCAAAGAGAAATTCGGCATGGGCGATCCTGATCCTACTGTGGTCGAAGCGGAACGGAAAGCCACCGATCAGTTCCTTGCCGTTCTGGAAACCGGACTCGACGATAAGGATTGGATTGCAGGCGCACTCAGCCTTGCCGACTTCTATCTGGCGACCACATTCATGTATCGCGACCAAGCGGGGATTTCGCTGGACGAATTCCCCAGAATCGCGGGCTGGATCGGCCGGCTTGAAGCGCGTGACAGCTGGCAGAAGGCCGTAGCACCGCTTCTTGCGCTCTTCGCCTGACATCGCGCTCGCCGCGATGATTGAACGATCTGCATCACGTCCGGCGATCGGCGCGCTATCAGATTTAGACATGAGCAGGAAGCGTCGCATGACAGAAATTAGCCGCAGACAGCCGCGACAACCAACCTGACAAGAGTTCCTCCGGAAGCAATGCGGCGGTTTTGGGATGTAGATGCTGTGTCTCATCCCGATCTTTAGAGTTTTCGCGCGGAGTGTATTCATCAGGTCCGATAACTCAGCATCCGTCGCGCCAATTGAGCACGTGCCGTTCGTCCAAGACAAAGACTGATCTCACGGCCTCCGCGAGCGGGATGCCGAGCACAGTGTAACCGTGCAGGACAGCTATGCGGGTGTCACTGTTCCCTTAATTCTTGGACGCTGATGTATGTGACCGTTCAGAACCGCGGGGTCATGCTGCCCTGAGCAAGGGTGGTGTAGGACTTATGAAGCTCGCAATGTTGCCCGCAATAGGCTGCTTCGGGGCTTCATATTTCGTTCGTTCACTCAAACCGCTGTCGTTCCCAGGAACAAGAAAAAACCAGACCGCCGGAGCGGTCTGGCCGTTGGCTTAGGCGGCGTCTTTGGGGCCCCAAGGGATGACAGCCTGCAGGGACAGATCGTCCTGGTTTGCGGCCTTGCCGAGGTTGGCGTTGAAGCCGTGGTCGCGGATGGTCAGCGTGTAGTAGTCGGCGCCGGTCTCCTTGTTCTGCTTCTTCCAGATGCCGCCGCACTCGACCAGCTTGCCGCGCGGGGAGCGGCCGAGGACGCGGTGCGTGGGGGCCATCGGGTTCGTGCTCGCGACGGGTTCGACCGTGATGTCGAGGTCGAAGGTCAGGGTCGAGATGGAGCCGACGCCCTTGGCGGTTTCGATGTCGGTGCTGGTGAATTTAATGCAGTTCGTGGTCATTGCTCTTCTCCTTGTTTGCATTGCAATGATGGTCACCTTGCAGCTGGCCAAGGCCCGGCCACACCGAAGGCGAAGCGTAGCGGAGAGGGGCAGGCGCCGGTCTTTTTGGCGCGCGAGGAATGACCCGTAGGGTCAGGGGAAAAAGATCGGCGACAACCTTTGTGGACGGGACGACAGCTGCGACCAGCATGTCATGCAGAGCAACACATCGGGAGAAGTGCGGTGGCCGCGAAGGACACCCAGGTGAACAGCCGATGAAACTGCCGGGGGCGGTGTCCTTTCTGCCCTCTCACCCCGAGCCGCAGCCGGACGGGTTCGCGCTTTGCCGAGCCTTGCCTAACGTGGCGCGACCGCTTGCCCGTGGTAAGTTGGTCGAGTGAGGTGCCATCTGGCTGAGCGATTTCAAGCAGACCGCCGTGGCATCTGCACCGGGCGCGGGTCATCCCGATTTCGGACCAACCCTCTTCGGCATCCCAATAGTTTGCGATTTTTTACATCGCGTCCAACACCGACCCTCTGCCAGCTTTGGCCAGAGCGATCCGGCGGTTGTCGAAACTCCTTTGCGGTCAATGATGGCAGAACAGCATGTCCGGCAAAGCGAGGACTAACACCGGCTGACACGGGAAAAACGAGACTATTGAAGCGACCCGCCCCGCCCCAGCGACCGTTACCGAATGGCCGAGATGAAGCGTTGCCACGACCATGCGACGGCTGGTCGGGCTGGCTCCGGAGGAGACGGCACGGCCAGCGGTACGTCGCAGGGAGAGGCAGCGTTTCAGCTCGGGGAGGGCGGCTGCATGCAGCCGACCGAGTAGGGCGCGGTCCTGACCAAAGGGCAGGATGATTTATGGACAACAAGCACCCACGAATTCCGTTCGCCGATTTGATGAAACTAACCCCGACTCGGAATGTAACAGATACGACCTTTGGCCTTCTTCAGCCATCCGAGTTGTCGTGCGCGTAGCTGCCATATCGCGTAGGACGCCCGTAATGCGGGCCAATGAGCCGAAAGGTCTCGATTGGCGACTCGTGATCGATGGTGTTCTCTGGAAGAGGCTATTCCGCACAGGCATCGGGAAGGATTCCTGCAACCGAGAGCAGTAGGAAGCTGCCATGAACCCGCTCATATTGCCACTGACCTACTCTCACCACGTTAATTAAACCCGCTTATCTTAGCCTACCCACTATTTAAGCGAAGCCCGTATTGCTTAAATAAAAGAGGGGCATCATAGTGAGCTATGACCGATTCAGACCCCAACCAACGCCTTGGCCGCTTTGTCGAAACCCCCGTTGCAGGAGAGACGGTCCGCGCCTTCGTACCACCTCCCCTGCCTCCAGTCCCAACAATCGACGTACTGGGGCTTCTCGACCGACTCAGCCTCGCGGAGCGCGCCTTAGGGCGGCTGGATGGCATCACGATGCTTCTGCCGCGCCAGGAACTGTTCCTCTATATGTATGTCCGCAAGGAGGCCGTACTTTCCTCACAGATCGAAGGAACGCAATCGACGCTGACAGACCTGCTGCGTTTCGAGACCGAAGCACAGGCGGGCCAGCCAATCGATGACATCCGCGAGGTCTCGAACTACGTCGATGCCATGATGTACGGGTTGGAGCGCCTCGAAGACTTGCCACTGTCCCTGAGGCTAATCCGCGAGATGCATGCGCGTTTGCTGCAAAGCGGACGTGGCGGCACCAAGGACCCCGGGGAGTTTAGGCGCTCCCAGAACTGGATCGGAGGGACACGTCCCGGTAATGCGCTGTACGTTCCACCCCCCGTCACGGAACTGGACAATTGCCTCGGCGCGTTTGAACGCTTCATGCACGACGACCAGTCCCGCCTTCCTGCTCTCATCAAGGCAGGACTGCTGCACGTCCAGTTTGAAACCATCCACCCTTTTCTCGACGGCAATGGCCGCATCGGCAGGTTGCTGGTAACATTGTACCTCTGCGTCAATGGGGTGCTGCAAAAGCCTCTCCTCTATCTGAGCTTGTTTCTTAAGACGCATCGCGCTGATTACTATCGCCTGCTCCAGGAGGTTCGTGAGCATGGTCAGTGGGAGGCTTGGCTTGACTTCTTCCTCGCTGGCGTGGCGGATACGGCAAACCAGGCATTTGATGCCGCCACGCGGATTGTTGACCTGTTTAAGGAGGATCGCGAGCGCATTTCAGCGCAAAGCGATCGCGCCGGTTCGTCACTGCGTATCCATGAACTGTTCCAGCAGCACCCCTTCCTGACCGCGAACCAACTGGTCGAGTACACCGGTCTGTCGGCTCCGACGGTGAACGCGGCCCTCGCCGACCTCCAACGCTTCGGAATTCTTGAGGAGATTACTGGGAGGAAGCGGGGGCGTGTTTTCAGCTATCGCGCCTATCTGACCATCCTCAGCGAGGGTACCGATCCGCTACCCACCACTGCCTAGAGAAAGGTGCGATGACAATTGCCATTCGACCATGAATGTCAATCGTGGCTGGGTTGCTCCCCTACAAGTTCGGGCAATGGCTCGGCGTGCCCATGACTCTCAAACTCGTTCCAATAGATCATGGCGAACTCTGCCACGGCTGGGCGTGGTCCATCGATGATGAGGACGCACTCGCCGAACAGGTTGCACGTATAGTTCTCGGCCAATATCGCCACGTCGCCAAGATCCTGAGCGGTGCGGGGGTGCCGGGACCTGCTGCCAATGCCGAGCAGGCGACTGCAGCGATCAAACAACTGACGTTGGCGGAGGGTGACGATCCTTGGCACCGTGATGGCTGGCTGTTCCAGGCGATATCGTGGATCGCCGCGCACCAGCAGCCTGCCGCTTCGCTCACCCGGATGCCTCATATTCGCAAGGCCGATGTCGCGTTTCCCTTAAATCTGAGACGAGACGCTTTCGGCATTGAGTTTTGCCTTTAATTGCGAGATTCGGCTGTCATGGGGCCTTTGCTTCTCGCGTGCCTTTGCGCGATGTGATCGACCGCGGCTAGCAATCGATGCTCCTTCTCGAAGGCGCGCAAGAGAGCAACCTTGGCAAAGTCGTCTATGGCGGAGCTGACGATGGCTGCCTTAGCCAAGGATGAGATCGCGCGGCGGCGATTGCGGCAAGGCACAACAGCCTCACTTCCGGTCTGTGGCTCTGAAGAGCGAACAAGGGCTCCCCGTGGAAGGTTTTGAGTGACATGGCAAAGGTGACTGCGCGCATTGCGCGCCGAAGTTGCCTGGGGCCTTGCGATCGCGCGGCGCATTCAAGCATCCCTGCCCCGCGGCGCGCTCGGTATATCAGTTTGTCGGATATTGGTTCGTCACCGGCTTTGCCGAGGGTCTGCACAAGTCTCGTCCCGCAAACCCGACAGTCGAATGCCCAGGCCCGCCTCCAATGCCTGAGCGAAAGGCCCTCTCGGGAGCATTGCAGACAATGCTGGAATGGCATCTGGGCCGTCAGCGATGCTTCTCGTGGCGTCATTGCCGGAAAGGTCAAAGATCGCACGACATCTGGGGCGACCCGTGCGGCATTGGCAATCTTCTCTGCCGCAGCCGCGTCGATGCTGAAGTCCAAGGCGGTGCCATGCGTGGTATCGATTTCGATATGAGCCAGCAGTTCCGCGTCATTACAGTAGTTGGCCGCAGCCAACCGAGACAACCAACCTGACAACAACTCGTCTGGAAGCGGTGCGACAGTCTTTGGCAGCGGTCGCAGCGTCACACGCCGGTCTTCTCGAGCCGCCGATGGGCGTTCGCATGGCGCGACCAAACCGGCGTCCATTTTGCGATTGCGTCATCGGTGATGCATTCCTCACCGGTGACAATGGCCTCGATGGAAAGATCCTTGACTAGGGCGAAAATGCGCGAGGTCACCCCACCGGTCAGTGCAAGTATCTGCTTGAGCGACTTGACCTTCAGATTGGATTTTTTGTTGAGGGGCATTGCCGCGATGAGTGTCTGGATCATATCCGAGAACTCGGCATCATCGCGCCAGTTTGGCAGGTGATGTTCGTCCAGCCGCCTGGCAAGTTGGATATCACCACGGATGGCATCGACAGCCTCGCTGACCCCGAGGCAGACCAGCGACACTTCGAGTTCATTGCTGAGATACCGCAGAACATTGAGAAAGCGTCGCTGTTCGCGGTGGGTCCCGGCCAAAAGGTTGTGAACCTCGTCGATCATGATCATCCGCAGGCCAAGGTCACGCAGTAGCGCGATGACACGGACTTCGAGGGAAGCCACATTTTGAGCGCGGGCGCTCAGTGCCGTCGCCGGGGCGCCAACGGCGGCCAGGATATGCAGGTAAAACCGCCGTTCATCAGGTGCGGGCGGCGCTTGCAACAGCAGAAGCGGTGTGCGGGTGATGCCTGATGCCGGATCGTATTCTGGTGCGTACTTGCGCGACAGGTTTCGGGCAATCATCGTCTTTCCAATCCCGGAGGCGCCATGCACAAGAAGCCCAGGCATACGGGTTTGTCGTGGCGCTTCGATCATGCCCTGCAAGCGGTCCAACACCTGTTCCGCCCGTGGAAAGCCGATCCAGATATCCGATTGAATGAGGGCGATCCGGCCGTCTTCTTCAGTTGTCCCTGCCCTCAATTCACCATCTCTCCACCTTGAACAATGGGCGCGATGTATCACCCGTATCGATCGCGCGCAGCCCTTCGGTTGACGAGACGGCCGAGTTGGCGCTCTCCAATGTCCCTTTTCTTTCACGGGATCGGCGTTCGGCCTTCGTCAGGCCCCGGCTTTCAGTCTCGATCTGGCGTTGCTGGCGGATCAGCTCAGCCAGAACCAGCTCATTGGACCCGGACTTGCCAAGGGCCCGAGCCCTCCTCATGGCTTCGCGATATTCCCAGAGTGGCACGGGCGGAATTTCCAGATTTCTGTACCGCGCCTCAACAAATCGGCCATCGTCCAGTTCGACCCAGATCATTGAGATATCACGAGGATCGTAGCGAACGACCACCTTTCCATCCCCGCGCCCGATGTGGCCTGCAAGGGCATCGGACCAGTACCGTATCTGGAACAGATGGATGCCGTCACGCCTGATCTTGCGCAGTTCGCTCGGCAGGAAACTCACCTGAAAGGCTTCGATATCAAATGGGATATCGCCCGTCATTTGTTCTGAGAGCGCCTCCCATTTGGCAACGGGCGTGCAGCCAAGACTTGAATGAATGCTGTTGTTGTAACGGCAGATTTCCAAAGCAAACCAACGATCGAATTCGCTCAACGTCATCGTGGCCATGCCTTCGGCATCATAGTCGCCCTTGGTCGTGACCGAGGATTGCGTTGTGCCCGGCAGGAGGTGAACCGCCCCCATCATCGTCCCGATCAAACGTTCGATGTGACCTCCGAAGTGAGGACTTCCCGGCGGTCGATAGACCAGATCGATCCCCCATTCCGCACAGGCCGACCGAAAGGCCCGCGACCGGAAATCGCGGCCATTGTCGACATGGACACTCTGCGGTTTGCCTTGTGCGGGCCAAGGAATATTGCACGCCAATTCCGTCAGAAGTTGCGCCTTGGGGGCAACCGCCTGTGTCAGGCAAAGCGCCACAGACAGACGCGAAGGAGCCTCAAGAGAAGTGTAGTATCCGGTTACCATCCGCGTTGCGATGTCGATCGACAGCGTGACCCAAGGCCGGCCAATTGCTTGGCGCTCAAAACTGTCGACAAGAATAATGTCTGCGGGCGTATGGTCGATTTGCACGATTTCCAGAGGATGATTTGCCTTGTTTTCACCCGTGACCGGCGCAAACTTCTGGCGGGCCGCCTTTGCGCCCTCTCGTGCCTTCGCAACTTTGCGGGCATTCATTGCATCCAGACGACGCTGAACCGTCCGCCGCGTCGGTGGCTGCAGGCCCTGTTGCCAGCACGCGCTGCGGATTTCTGTCACGACGCGCGACAGGCTCGAACGCTCCCGGCGCAAAAAATAACGGCGAAGGTGCTCTTCGATCACCGCTTCGACTTTGCTGGATATCAAGATCGTCCCGGTCGGGCGGCCCCGTTTCCGCGGCGTCAGAGCGCTGGTGCGCCCACCCTCTTCCGCCAACCGCTTTACCCAACGCCAGACCGTCGCCCTGCTGACACCAAGCTCCCAAACGGCGTCATTGATGCCACTTTCCAGACTGCCAGTCCCTTTGAGAAAGGCCTGAACAAGGGGACGCAGCACCGCGGCCCTGCGCGCTTCTTCAGCACCAACGGCAACGTAGTCTTCGCCATCATCATCCATCGATATTTGCCGCAAATGTCTGTGAACCCTGTCTCAGGTTTAAGAGCAAAAATATCGGAATTAAAGGCAAAATCTCATATTTAAGGGCAAAGCACAGCTGTTGATTTCGTTGGATTTCTCATCTCACAATTAAGGGCTACGCGACACCACCCTTTGGCGACATCGATGAACGTAAGCATTGGCGATAAGCGCTCCTCCCTCAATGAACCGAGAAGGTCCCTGTCGCTGGATCTGATCACAACGGTCTAGTCCTTGATCCGCCACATCCTGAATCGTCCTTGTTGCGTCACTTCTCGGATCAGGCCTCTCTCTTCCATCCAGGCGAGGTTCCTTTGAACCGCCGCGCGACTTGCGCCTGTTAATGCCTCCGCCATCGGGGCTGACACCAAAGGCCATTCTGTCAACGCCGAACGAAGAGCCGCCGGAGTTCGCCCCGAAAGCTGAGACATGACTCCTTCCGCCCGAGCACTCCATGTCTCGGCATCGTCTAGATGCCGCATCGCCGTTAGAATTGCGCTGTTCATCCCATCCAACCAGCGGGTCAAGCGTTCGGGTGGCAAGCCCGAGACACGCAGCCCCCCTGCCCCGCCCATAGCTAGCGGTGCGAAGATGGCGCCGCTTCCGTCGCTGGCCGCGATCCTGGACGCGGTGACGGCGGCTTCGATCTGGTCGCCGTGCTGTCCGAGGCCCGCCAGGCTCCAGAGATGAAAGCCCATGCAAGCCCGCGTGATTGGGTGGAGTTCGGCAGCGGCGGCCATTACGTCCAACCATCCGCCCGCGCGATCTTCGAAACGCTCAGCGCTGTCTTCAATGTTCTCGGGATCGCGGCGATCCAGGAAGGCGGCCAAATCAGCCTTTGGTCCGGGACCGCCTGTCAGGCGCCGAACAGCCCATCCAACTCTTGCAAGGGCATTTGGGTCATCCTGTGCGCCCGAGAGCCGCATCGATATCCAGAGCGCCAGACGATCAGAACTCACCCGATCCCCTGAGAACCAGCTGAGGTTCGCTGCCTCGATCAAAGCGAGGCGATGCCGCCAGCCTTCCGGGCCACGCAGCAGCCGATCATCCAGAGCTCCTAAGCGTCCAGCCACCTTTGCCAGTCGCGCAGCGTGAACGCCTTCTGCCTTTGCCCAGTCATCGATGACAGCAGTGTCTGGCGGTTCTGCCCGTGGCCCGGGAGGTAAATCATCTGGTTCTTCATCGAGTGGTCCCGGCAGAAACCAGAGATCCTCTTCGTGAGCTTCTTCATCCTCCTCGATGGTGATGAGGGGGTCATCGAAATTATCTGTCAAAGCGGATGCTTGGGGCTTCATATGTGCAAAATACTGTTCTTTTGCACATTACCCAAGTGATTTTGTGGCGGTTGCCTTTGCTCTTTATATAGTATGCGCGCGCGACTGCCGGTGGAACCTCTCAGATCGCGCTCAGCGCAAGGAAACCAAGGGTTTTTGGACGAGCACGACGAGAGAGCACTTACTTGCATTCGTTTACAAACGGTCGATTGTTCACGTGATCCGCATTTGTAAAGAGCCAGAGAAAGGGAAGCCCGGGTGCCGGGCTTGAAAGGATAGAGAGAGGCTCTTCCGGGTCCGGCATGACAAGGACCCTGATCATGGCCAAGACCACGACCCGATCGAAACCCGCCACCAAGAAAAAGACCGAAGGCACTGGACCGGCAACGCCCGACGGCGCCGCCGGCGTCCGGATGATCTCACTCGACCAGTTGGAGCCGAGCCCGCTCAACGTGCGCAAGGTTGCGGCAAGCGCCAGCGATGACGCCGAGCTCCTTGCCAGCATTCGTGAGACAGGCATCAAGCAGAACCTGGTGGTTCATGCTCTGTCTGAGACACGTTTTGCGGTCGATGCTGGCGGCCGCCGCCTCAAGGCGCTGAAGCAGCTCGCACAGGACGGCGTCATTCCCGTTGATCACCCGGTGCCCTGCCTCGTCGAAGATGAGCGCAATGCTGTCCTCACCTCCGCCACGGAAAACCTCCAGCGCGCGGCGATGCACCCGGCCGACCAGTTCGAGGCCTTTGAGGCGATGATCGGCGAGGGGCGCAGTGAAGACGAGATCGCCCTGAAGTTCGGCGTCTCGGTCGACCTGGTGCGCCGCCGGCTTAAGCTTGCCCGTGTCGCGCCGGAAATCATCGAGCAGTTCCGTGCCGGTGATCTGACCCTCGAATGCGTCATGGCCTTCACGTTGACCGACGACCATGATCGCCAGCTTGCGGTCTGGAACGCAGTGAAGGGCGGCTATCACATCCATCCACAGAGCATCAAACGCCAGCTGACCGAGACGGCGCATTCGGCGAACTCGGCCCTCGGGCGCTTTGTTGGCATCGAGGCCTATGAGGTGGCGGGCGGTATTCTGCTACGCGATCTCTTCGACGACCGTGCGAGTGCCCATATGGAAAACCCCGAACTCCTCGAGCGCCTCGCCATTGAGAAACTGCAGGCTGCGGCCAAACCCTTCGAGGCGGCGTGGAAATGGGTCGAAGTGCATCTCTCGGTGGACTACGGCGCGTTTCGCAGTTTCGGGCGGGTCTATCCACAGGATATCGACCCCGATCCGGACCTGCTCGCCGAGGAAGAGCGTCTGATTGCGCGCGAGGAAGAACTGGCGGCGCAGAATGACGGCGAGGACTGGACCGACGCTGAAACCGAAGAGTACTACGCCATCGAGCCGCGCCTGCGCGAGATCGAAGCCCTGCAGCGCGAACGGCAACCTTACGCGGACGAAGATCGTGCTATCGCTGGCGTGGTTCTGACCATCGGTCATGACGGGGCGTTGCGCGTCGAGAAGGGTCTGGTGCGGCCCGAGGATATTCCAGCCGCGCCCGAGCCCGGCGAGACCACCGCAGATGCGGATGGCGCCCCCTCCCCTGCCCGTCCGCAGGTGACGCCGCCAACCTCCTCGACGCCGGTGCCGAACTCCGACCCTGCCGCCACGCTGCGCAAGGCGGACGGGATTTCAGCAAGCCTCGCCGACGATCTGCGGGCAACCCGTCAGCACATCCTGCGGGCGCATCTGGCGGCGGATTTCGAGGTAGCGTTCGACGCGATGCTCTATGCGCTCTGCGAACAGGCTCTGGGGCGGTCCTACAATAACGAGGCGCTCGACATCTCGGTCCGTCCTTTCCAGGCGCAAAACCGCGAGGTGCTGCACACGGACACCGTCGCCCAGAAGATGCTCGAGGCGCTGAAACAGGACCTCGCCACGGACTGGATGAAGCTGGAGAAACCCGAGGACTTCCAGGCCATGTCGGCGCTGCCCATTGCCGACAAGCAGGCGCTTTTCGCCTGGGCGACGGGTCTGGCGGTTAAGCCGCAGCTCTCCTCCGACAATCGCCCTTCCGCGATCATCGAGGAGATCGGCGCGCGGCTTGACGTCGATGTGGCGGCCTGCTGGCGCCCGACTGCGCAGAATTACTGGGGTCGGGTCAACAAGAGCCATGCGGTGGCGACGGCCCGTAAGCTGATCGGCGACGACTACGCTGAAGATCGCAATCGCGAGCGCAAGGGCGATCTCGCTGCGGCCATGGAGCGGGCTTTTGCGGAAACCGCTGGCGAGACGGAAGGTTTTGACGCCGCCACGGTCGCAAAGACGACGCGCTGGTTGCCTGACGGGATGGTGTTTGTCGGTGCGACGGAGGCCGACGCCAGAAGGACTGGCGATGCGCCAGAGGCCGAGGAAGGTGACGTGCCCGCCGCAGACGCGCTGGCCGAGGCGGAGAGTGATGAACCATCGTCCTTGCCAGCTTTCCTCAGCGGGGATGCGGCCTGACGAAGCAAACACCGATCTGATTGCCACATGAGCTCTGGGCCGTCCTCACATCGAGGGCGGCCCTTTCCGGCTGGCGGGTTGCCTACAGCCGATATCGGATCGGCTGGCCCGTCCCGGAGATATCCCATGACCACTACACTCGACCTCGACCCCGTCCAGGAAGCCGCACGCATCGCCACCCAGAATGACGCGTTTCGCCGCTCTATCCTCGGCACTACCCCGGTCGCCGATGCCCCGCAGGGCCAGTTCGTGATGACACGCGGCGTCGCGGCGCTTGGGATCAATGCGCAACTGGAATTGACCCGACGTGTCGCCGCCTTCGACGGGTTCAATGCCGACAGTGATCCGCAGGGATGGCACGAGATGGGCGTCATCGACCTCGATGGTACAACCGTCTGGTTCAAACTCGACCTGTATGACGTCGACTACACGTACGGCTCGCCCGAGCCCTCTGATCCCGCGCAGACGCGTCGCGTGCTGACCTTGCTTCTGCCGTCGGAATACTGACGACCCCGCTCCTTCAACACCGCCCCGGACCGCCTTTGCACAAAGGGCGGTCCTTTCGCGCTGCCGGGTTTTGAAGGGGCGCGATACCCGCGTCCCGCCCGCCGCAGGAGACCAGACATGGCCAAGACACTCGAGTATCAGATCTCCCTCTATCCCGCGCATCGCGATGGCGCATTTGTCGTCACCCAGTTCCAAATGCTGGGGAGCTACCCCGAAAAGCGCATCCAGGCCGCTGGCATGGATGACCTGATCGACAAGGTGACGCAGTTCGCAATGGAGCACGGCGAAAGCTGTAGCGCTTCAGTGCGTTGTCTCGCCCCGCGCAAACCTCCGGGGTTCAAGCGCGCGACTGAGAACCTCTATTTCAACCTGGTTGACCGGACGGCTTAAAACCGCGGTGACGCTGCGGCCTGAAGCCCCCCCAAAGGAAACTCCCGGGCGGCCTGGCTGAGCGGGCGCCCTCCCCTTCCTTCAATTCCAAAGGACCAAAGACATGACACAAGCGACTGATTTCTACGCGCAGAAGCTCGAATCCCAGAGACGTGCTGCCGAGCAGCGGGCCGAGACCCGTGCGGCGCTTCTCTCCGAGCTGCGCGCCCTCGGCGTGACCAGCATCGAGGTGCAATACGAAGGCTACGGAGATTCCGGCAACGTTGAGGATGTCGTGGTGACGCCTGATGCGATCACCCTGACGGAGGAGTTGCGACGCCGGGTCGAAGACTTCGGCTGGGATTTTGCCTACGCACTAAGCCCCGGCTTCGAGAACAACGAAGGCGGCTATGGCGAACTGACCTGGGTGCTCGAGGTCGATAAGATCGATGTCAGCCACTCGAACCGCTATGTCGAGACCAACACCACCGAACACGAGGGGCTCTGACATGGCCCATCCTCTCCATCACGCCGAAAGCTCGGCCCGTAAGTTTGGCGGTGTTCCGGATGATTACCAACATGTGCATGATTGGTTCGATGCATCCAAAGAGCACCTGGCCCTCTTCGTTCACAGAGCCTATCGTCATCATACGGCCGGGGTCTATGATGCTCAACGAATTTTCGGCCACAGCCTGATCAACAGCGCGGGCCGGGTCGTCCCGATCCGCTGGATCGGCGAGCAGCATGTGCGCGAGGATTGCCAGGGGCGCATCCCGTCGCTGGCGGACTGGCTCGGGCGCATTCAGCCGGAACCGTGGATGGCCAATGGCCGGATCGACAATGATCCGACGCAGATCGGCAGCGATCCGCGCGCGGCTTGGGTCGCGGCGGTCTCCAATCACCAGACCATTCTCGGCTTCGAGGATTGGCTGCTGAAGGTCTCGGTCGAGCACGTCCAGCATCGCGAGAACCGCGCCGCCGCCTGATCCATGGGGGCAATGACGCCAACGCCCCTCGGAAAGCACTCTGATCGACCCGCTCGAGCCACTACCGGCCGGGCGGGTCGATTTCGTTTCAAGAAAGGACATCGATATGCACGACCCTGTCTATGAGGAGGCCCACCGCGGCCACACCATCAAGATCTACCACGACCCCGACGCTGAGAGCCCGCGGGAGTGGTCCAACCTCGGCACGCTGATTTGTTGGCACCGCCGATACCGCCTGGGTGACAGCCACTCCTTCGACAGCCCCGAGGCGTTCTTGCGCGATCTCTCGGGCATCTCAGCGCAGAGCGACCTTTCGATGGACCAGCTGCGGGACCGCGCCGAACGCAAGTCCGTCCTGCTGCCCGTGTTTCTCTACGACCATTCCGGCCTCGCAATGAACACGATCGGGTTCCATTGCCCGTGGGATTCCGGTCAGGTCGGTTACGTCTATGTGACGCTCGAGGCGGTCCGGACGGAGTTCGGCGTGAACCGCGTCACCAAGGCGCTGCGCGAAAAGGCTGAAGACATCCTGCGTGCAGAAATCGTCAGCTACGACGCCTATCTCGGCGGTCGGGTTTATGGCTATGTCATCGAGCGGGACGGCGAGGAGGTCGACGCTTGCTGGGGGTTCGTCGGCGACTATGAGACGGGCAGCCTGTCCGAGGC
Organism: Sulfitobacter sp. THAF37; assembly: GCF_009363555.1. Lineage (NCBI taxonomy): Bacteria > Pseudomonadati > Pseudomonadota > Alphaproteobacteria > Rhodobacterales > Roseobacteraceae > Sulfitobacter > Sulfitobacter sp. THAF37. The sequence goes on along the minus strand of NZ_CP045373.1, from coordinate 186,063 downwards.
GAGGGCGGTTGTAAATCGTCTGATCTTGCGAGAGGCACACGTACCCGGCGCCGCCGGACAGGGCGCGAGCTCATCCCCGAGCTGAACCGTCCGAAATACCCAGATATGCTATTTATGAGTATTACGGAGGTGAGCATGGCAAGCACAAGCGTCACACTTGGCCCCCATTGGGACGAATTCATCGCCCTGATGCTTAAAGAGGGGCGTTACGGGTCAACCAGCGAGTTGATCCGCGCCTCTCTGCGCCTGATGGAGGAGCAGGAAGGTCAGCGGGCGCGGCTTCGCGTTGCGCTGATGGAGGGCAAACAATCCGGTGACGCCGGTCCGCTTGACATGGATGAGATCAAGCGCGAGGCGCGGAGCCGTTCCGGCGCTCCTGATGCGTAGGATTCATCACTCCCAGGCGGCAAAATCCGACCTCGTCGATATCTGGGTCGAGACACATGGGCAGTGGGGCGAGGCGCAGGCGGACCGCTATCTCGATGATATCGATCGCGCCCTCAAGGGTCTCATCGCCAACCCGCAAATGGGGTCTGACTGTTCCGATCTCTTGCAGGGTGCGCGTAAACTAATCACGGGCCGGCACCTCGTGTTCTACGAGCTGGACCCGGACAGGATATTCGTGATCCGGGTGCTGCATCAATCCATGGACGTGCCGCGCCATCTGCGGCCGACCTGACACAGGGCAATTGCGTACCGGGGCTTTGCCATGAAAGAGCGAAAGACAGGGCGGGAGGGGTGACCCCTCCCGGGTGAGAGAGTGCACGCGGGGCTCGGGACCAACCCTAAACCCCGGAGATTGCCGATGAACGCTCACCCCCATTCCGTCCCTCTTGCGCCCGAGGCCGGGGCCCCTGCCCGCCCGGAAGCCTCGCGCTTCGCCCAAAACCTGATCCAGGCTGCAAGAACCCTCGTCCCCTTGTTAGAGGCAGGCAGGTCCATCGACGCCGCTGCCCTGCGCGCCGCGATGGAGGATGCTTTCGGCGCAAGCGACACGAGTGGTGCCTGGGTCTGGAAGGACGCCTATGAGGCCGCCGAGGCGGCCCAGATCCTGATGCTCGCACGCTACGGCGCGCTGATGCAGCGGCAGGCACCCTCGCCGCAAGCCTTTCTCACCATGATCGAACGGCTGGCTTGTCTGGCCCCGTCGCACACGCGGCGCTCCGAAGACAGTGTCCGGCTGCAACAATTCTCGACCCCTCTTCCCCTGGCGGCCATCGTCTCGCATGCGGCGGGGTTTCGGGACGACGACCTGATGCTCGAGCCGTCGGCGGGCACCGGCATGCTGGCGATCTTCGCCCGGATCGCAGGCGCTCGCCTGGCGCTGAACGAGCTCGCGGAGACGCGCCGCGCGTTGCTGGAGCAGCTATTCTCCGACGCTGCAGTCTCGGAACACGATGCCGCCTCGATCGACGACCGTTTGGATCGGTCAATCACGCCCTTGGTTATTGTGATGAACCCGCCGTTTTCTGCGGCCAACCATGTCGAGGGCAAGTTCCGGCAGGCCACCAGCCAGCATGTTCTCTCCGCCCTGGCGCGTCTCGTGCCCGGCGGGCGTCTCGTCGTCATCACTGGCGAGAGTTTTCGCCCCTCCACGAAGAGTTTCCAGTCGACGTTTCAGCGGATCGGGCAGAGCGCTGACGTTGTGTTTTCCGCAGCCATCGACGGCAAGGTCTTCGCTCGGCATGGCACAACGATCGACACTAGGCTGACGGTGATCGACAAGCGCGTGGCTGGTGCTGAAGAGACCGCACCGGCTGATATTGACGCCGCCTATCATCCGATCTGCGCGACCACGAGTGATCTTCTCTCCGCAGTGCTCACCCATTGTCCCGCGCGCCGCAACCCCCTGCCCTGCCCCACTGGCGCGGCTCTTTCGGTGCCACCTCGCCCGACCCGCACCAACCTGCATGCCCTGCGCAACGCCGCGCGCCAGGAAACCCGCGCCCTCGCCGAAGAACGCGCGAGGCATCCCTTCGATGACGTCGAAACCGCCCCGCTCGACTACCTGCCGAAAGCCTGGAGCGAGCCTGACGGTGCTTTGCAGGACACGGTCTACGAGGCCTATGACCTTCAGGCGATCCGGATCGATGGTGCGGTGGAGCATCCGACTGCTCTCGTGCAGTCCGCCGCCATGGCATCGGTGCCGCCGCCCGTGCCGATCTATCGCCCGCTCCTGCCGGCGAGCCTCGTCGCGGACGGCCTCCTTTCTGCGCCGCAGCTCGAAAGCGTCATCTACGCAGGGGATGCCCACGAGACGCACCTGAAGGGCTGGTTCAAGCGCGGCGAGATCGAAGGTCAGTTGATGGCAGCGGCCGAGGGTGACGAAAGTGCCTTTCGCCTGCGCAAAGGCTGGTTCCTCGGCGATGGTACCGGCTGCGGCAAGGGGCGGCAGGTCGCGGGCATCATCCTTGACAACTGGCTGCAGGGCCGCCGCCGCGCGGTCTGGGTCTCGAAGAGTGACAAGCTCATCGAGGATGCGCGGCGCGACTGGATGGCGCTCGGGGGGCGCGAAAGCGATATCGTGCCGCTCTCGAAGTTCCGCCAGGGGAGCGACATCAGGCTTCCCGAAGGCATCCTTTTCGTCACCTATGCGACGCTACGCTCGGCAGAACGCGAGGGCAAAGCCTCCCGCCTCGATCAGGTGACGTCCTGGCTCGGGAACGCGTTCGACGGGGTCATCGCTTTCGACGAAAGCCACGCCATGGCGAATGTCGCCGGCGAAACGTCTGACCGCGGCGACAAAAAGGCCTCGCAGCAGGGCCTCGCTGGCCTCGCACTGCAAAACGCGGTGCCAGATGCGCGTGTGCTTTACGTCTCGGCCACCGGGGCTACGGTCGTCGGCAATCTCGCCTATGCCTCCCGACTTGGTCTCTGGGGTACGGGGGATTTCCCCTTCGCAACGCGGGCAGAATTCGTCGCCGCGATGGAGGCCGGGGGTATTGCCGCCATGGAGATGATCTCGCGCGACCTGAAGGCGCTCGGGCTCTATCTGGCCCGCTCGCTTTCCTATGCCGGGATCGAGTACGAGATGCTGGTGCATGACCTGACGCCCGCCCAGGTCGCCATCTACGACAGCTACGCCGACGCCTATCAGATCATTCACAATAACCTTGAGGCCGCCCTTCAGGCCTCGGGTATTTCGTCTGAGACCGGCACTTTGAACGCCCAGGCGAAATCCGCCGCGCGCTCGGCCTTCGAGAGCAACAAGCAGCGCTTCTTCAACCATCTCATCACCGCCATGAAGTGCCCCTCTCTGATCCGTTCGATCGAGGCAGATCTGGCGGCGGGTCATGCAGCGGTGATCCAGGTGGTGTCGACCAGCGAAGCGGTGATGGAGCGTCGCCTCGAAGACATCCCGCCCTCGGACTGGGACGATCTGCAGGTCGATTTTACGCCGCGCGAGAACATCATGGATTACCTGATGCACTGCTTCCCGACGCAGCTCTTCGAGCCCTACACCGACGAGAATGGTGATCTGCGCTCGCGTCCAGCCTTAGATGGCGACGGCAATCCGATTATCTGCCGTGAGGCGGAGCGGCGACGGGATGATCTGATCGAGCATCTTGGGGCCCTCGCCCCTGTGCAGGGCGCGCTCGACCAGATCCTCTGGCATTTCGGGGGCGAGGCTGTGGCTGAGGTCACAGGGCGCAAGCGGCGCATCGCGAAGACGCGCGAGGGACGGCTCAAGGTCGAGAACCGTCCCGCCTCCTCCAACCTCGGCGAGACACAAGCCTTTATGGATGATGCCAAGCGCATCCTGATCTTTTCCGATGCGGGTGGCACCGGGCGCAGCTACCACGCCGATCTTGGGGCCAAGAACCAGCGCCTCCGTGTGCACTACTTGCTGGAGCCTGGTTGGAAGGCCGACAATGCGATCCAGGGGCTGGGGCGCACCAATCGGACCAATCAGGCGCAGCCGCCACTCTTCCGCCCCGTCGCAACCAATGTGAAAGGCGAGAAGAGGTTTCTCTCCACCATCGCGCGCCGCCTCGACACTCTCGGGGCGATTACAAAAGGACAACGCGAGACGGGCGGTCAGAACATGTTCCGCGCCGAAGATAACCTCGAGAGCCCCTACGCACGCGCAGCGCTGCGGCAGTTCTTCTACAAGCTGCGCGCGGGCAAGATCGAGGCCTGCTCCTACGCGAAGTTTCAGGAGATGACCGGGCTGACGCTCGATGAGGCGGATGGCACGATGAAAGAAAACCTGCCGCCGATCCAGCAGTTTCTGAACCGCTGTCTTGCGCTCAGGATCGACATGCAGGATGCGATCTTCGAGGCCTTCGGCGGGTTTCTTTCGGCCATCATCGAGGATGCACGCCAGGCGGGCACGCTCGATGTCGGCCTCGAGACCCTGCGCGCCGAGAAGTTCGAGATCGTCGATCGAAAGGTCATCTTCGAGCATGAGGCGACGGGGGCGACGGCCACCGCCCTGACCGTGGAGCGTACGGATCGCAACGATCCGCTCACCCTGCCCCGGGTCAAGACCATCTGTGTCAATACAGAAGGCGCGACGCTGTGCTGGAACAAGACCTCCAAGCGCGCGGCCTTGATGGTCAAGGCACCGGCCTTCATGGATGAGGACGGTGCGCCGATCCTGCGGGTGAAACTGCTGCGTCCCATGACGACCGAAATCCTCGCCGCCACCGATTTTTCGAAATCACACTGGGAAGAGGTCGATGATGCGATGTTCGAACAGCTCTGGCAGGCCGAGGTCGATGCGGTGCCGGAGTTCACCACCTCGAAGATCACGCTTATCTGCGGGCTCCTCTTGCCGATCTGGGACCGGCTGCCCGCCGACAACATGCGCATCTATCGCCTGCAGACCGAGGATGGGGAGCGCGCCATCGGCCGTCTCGTCAGCCAGGAGCAACTCCTGAACGTCTACGCGCGGCTTGGGCTCGATTGTCAGATCGAGATGGCGCCGCAGGAGGTCTTTGCTGCGGTGATGGAAGCGAGGACGACCCTGAACCTGCTCGGCGGTTACCAACTGCGCCGCTCTATTGTCATGGGCCAGCCAAGACTTGAACTGATCGGCGCGACGGGTTCGGCCTTACCCGCACTGAAAGCGATGGGCTGTTTCACCGAGGTGATCCAGTGGAAGACGCGGGTCTTCATCCCGGTGGACGGCACCGAGGTTCTGGCGCGAGTACTCGCCGAACATCCGGTTGGCGCCAGCGGCGCGGATGCTGCCGCATGAGCGCGCGCCGCAGTATAGCAGACCTCTCGGTCGATCTGGCAGACCGTGCCGAGAGTTTCTGCCGCCAGTATTTCCCCGAGGGGCGCAAGCAGGGCAATTATTGGCAGGTTGGCGATACCTCGGGCGCGAAGGGCCAGAGCCTCGCTATTCGGTTGCAAGCGCAGGGTGGGCGCAAAGCCGGGTCCTGGACCGATTACGCGACGGGGCAATATGGCGATCTGATCGACCTGCTGCACGAACGGCTTGGTTCGGTCACGCTCAAAGAGACGCTGAGGGAGGCCCGGTCTTTCCTCGGCGAGGCCCCCTGCCCTACCGTACCTCGTGAAACCCAAAGGGCTGAGCGCTCGGATTCTGCCTCCAGCAAACGCATCGCGCGGGCGCGGAGACTTTTCGCCGCTGGCAAGCCGGTTCTCGGCACCGTGGCCGCCACCTATCTGCAGGGGCGCGGGATCACACGGCTCGGCCCGGCCCTGCGTTATCACCCGCGGGTCTTCCTGTGGCAGGGTGAGGACGATCCCGATCCGCCGCAAAGGGCCCCTGCCCTGCTGGCCAAGATCACCGACAATCGGGGACAGGTCACCGGCTGCGCGCGCACCTATCTGGACCCGTCCACCGGTGGTTTGGGTGCGATCGAGAGCCCGAAACGGATCCTCGGACAGTTGCACGGCCATGCCATCCGCTTCTGGTCCGGCTCACCTCGCTCCGATCTCATCGTCGGCGAAGGGCTCGAAAACACCCTCTCGGTCGGAACAGCTCTTCGGGAGTTCGATCTCGCCTCCTGTCTTACCGCCACCCATCTCGGCCTCTTCATTCCGCCGCCGGGCGTCAAGCGTATATGGATCGCACGGGACAACGACGAAGCTGGTCACAATGCATCAATGAGATTGCGTAACCAACTGGAATCGCTTGGAATTACCTGTGGTGACCTCGTGCCGCGCATGGGCGATTTCAACGACGATCTGCGGGCATTCGGCAAGGATGCGCTGCGCCGCTCCGTGCTCAAGGCCATGAAAGCACATGGTCTGGAGATCGAGGACGGGTAACCGCCAACCTCCCTTGTGATGTCCGACAGGGCAAAGGGTACGCCGGTTCGATCTGATCCCGTTTGGACAAGGGGAGCGATGGACCGGCGGGTCGGGGCTGAGTGCCCCTCGCCCGGGCAGCAATGCGCCCCGAACCAGAAAATTCCCCTGAGCCTTCGGCTCATTCCTCGCGGGACCAATTTTCCGGCCCGCGGCGCATTCTCCGCTGTGCTCCGATCCTGACGGATGCGGCCCGATCGCCGCCGGTCCTGGTATCGCCCCATCCAAATCGGGTCAGATCAAACAGAGGAACCAGAAAATGCCCCATCAGACAGACATCCAAGAGGAGACCGGCGTGACCTCCGCCATCCTCGACCACCTGGCGCTTCACGGCGCAACGCCCGGGCCCGGCGAGACCGATCATCGCCCCCTACCCCAGCCCGACGAGGTCGAGCTCGCCATGGCGACGCTCTTTGACACCACCATCGGCCTCCTCACCGGCAGCCAGTTGGAAGACAATCTCGAAGAGATGCTCTGGTCCCTCACTTCGATCTTCCATCGCCGGCTCACCCATATCCAGAAGCTTCTCGACGACAACGAATTTGAGGTCCGGGAAAGTCTGGCGATCCAGGACGGCTCCGAGGTCGCCTCAGTCGAACTCGAGCGCCTCCAGATGATCGGGCTCAAGCTCTGGGACCATCGCGACGCCTTCGAGCAGATGCGCGATCTGGCCGTGGATCACTTCTCGGCCGCCACCGGTTCGCCCTGGCTACCCCGCACCGGATCCAAGGTCTCGCATCGCGGTCTCACCTCCGCCGTGGTGGACAGCCGGGCCTATCTCTCGGCCAAGCGCCGCAAGGAGACCGAAGTGCACTGCCCCGAAGGTACGCGGATCGCTTTCTCGGGCGGGGACTATCACGCCTACGATCTGATCTGGTCCGTCCTCGACGCTACGCACGCCAAATACCCCGACATGGTGCTGCTGCACGGCGGCACGCCCAAAGGTGCCGAGATGATCGCGGCCCGCTGGGCAGATACCCGTGGTGTCACCCAGGTGGTCTTCAAGCCCGACTGGAAGAGCCACGGCAAGGCTGCCCCCTTCAAGCGCAATGACAAGATGCTCGAGACCATGCCCCAGGGCCTGATCGCCACCCCCGGTTCGGGCATCACCGAGAACATTGTCGACAAGGCCCGCAAGCTCGGGATTCGCATCAAGAGGATCGGGGCTTAGGCCCCGGTTCTACCATGACATCAGTCAGGGCGCCTGTGCGGTTCGCTCTAAGAGTTTACAGAGGTGCCAGTTCTGCGGGATTTGGTCCGACAGACTGCTGAGTGTGTGGATGAGTGTTTCTAGCTGGTCGCTGTCGCGGGCCTTCCTGAAGCCTCGTGACGCTCTCGTCGTCCCGCGATCAGCGGGATGTTTGCCGAAAGGCACCCCATGTCGGCCAGGAAACTGACCAATCCGACGATCGTCTTGAACTCGCGCAACTTGAAGACGCTACGGCTCGTGACAAGCATCTTCGCATCCCGGCCATCCTCCGTCACCGCGTGCACGACCAAGGAGCCATACCAACTGTTGTGGCGCTTCTCGGCAGTCTGGTTGCAGATCACCTCGATGAGGTAGCCACTTGTGAGCAGATCGCGCAGGCCATCCTCGGTGACCACATTCGGTGTTGCGCCGTCCAACTGCTTATCATCTTCACTTATGCCGACACGTATCGGGATTGGAGCGGGCCCGAGCTTCTACGTGATCTTCCGGGTCGCAAGCGTCGTTGCTCAGTTTCGCGATGCCATACGGGACATCCTCGAAGTTCGCAACGCGGCCGGGGTTGAAATCGTCGGGGATCGATGCGCGTGTCTTCGCCCTGGTATTTCACCTTCTCCAGCCTGTTAGATCACTTTCTGCTTGAGGCCCCTGGGTGACTCGACCGAGGAACTGAACACGGGCCGGTGTTGCGTTGCGACGGGTCGTGGTGTGTATCGAAAGATCAGGTGTGACTGTGCAAGGATCGCTTCGGCATTCTTGGCTGTCGGCTGTTCACCCAGTTTCCTTCGCGGCCACCGCACTTCTCCGGGTGTCTGAGTTGCATGACATGCTGGTCGCAGCTGTCGTCCCGCCCACAAAGGTTGTCGCCGATCTTTTTCCCCTGACCCTGCGGGTCATTCCGCGCGGACCAAAAAGACCGTCGCCTGCCCCTCTCCGCTGCGCTTCGCCTTCGGTGTGCCCGGGCCTTGGCCAGCTGCAAGGTGACCATCATTGCAACGCAAACAAGGAGAAGAGCAATGACCACGAACTGCATCAAATTCACCAGCGCCGACATCGAAACCGCTAAGGGCGTCGGCTCCATCTCGACCCTGACCTTCGACCTCGACATCACGGTCGAACCCGTCGCAAGCGCCAACCCGATGGCCCCCACGCACCGCGTCCTCGGCCGTTCCCCGCGCGGCAAGCTGGTCGAGTGCGGTGGCATCTGGAAGAAGCAGAACAAGGAGACCGGCGCCGACTACTACACGCTGACCATCCGCGACCACGGCTTCAACGCAAACCTCGGCAAGGCCGCCAACCAGGACGATCTGTCCCTGCAGGCGATCATCCCCTGGGGTCCCAAAGACGCCGCCTAAGCCAACAGCCAGGCCGCTCCGGCGGTCTGGCTGCACCAAGCCTCGAGGTTTTTGCACGCGTGCAAAATCACCTCGCGGCTCAGGTTGCTGTCCGTATTTTCAATCGGTGTAGCCCATATTGTGCGCCGAAAATCCTGTAGGCGTACAATATCTGTACATTTCCTCAAAAACCGTGCTATTTACAACTCGGAGCGATTCCGTGAGAGAGTCGAAATGAGAGCGGTGTAATGGGCGGCAGTATAGAACAGTTCCTTCAAGAGCTCGAGCGGGGCCTTGGCCGGACCATGGTCTCGGTCAACAAGGAGTTGACGATGCGTGAGCGCATCAAGCGCTCTTGGTCGATGCGTCAATGCGCTCGCTTCCTGAACATTAGCCATCAGCATCTAACGAAGTTCGCTAAGGACAATGAGGATTTTCCTGCCGGCAAACATGTAGGGCGCGAACGTGTTTTTACACTGACGGAGCTGATGCACATCCGGGCTTTGATGGCTGCATCAGCAAAGCGGCCTGAGCATTTTCTTGCTTGGCGCAAACCCGACGATCCTTTGCCCGTCATTTCATTCGCAAGTCAGAAAGGTGGTACGGCAAAGTCGCTTAGTGCTGCGCACTTCGCTCAGTACCTGAGTCTGCACTACGGCATGCGAGTCGGCGTCATGGACGCAGACCCCCAGAGCACGATCACGCTCTATTTTGTCGGCGGCGAAGAAATGCCAACTTTGCCAGATGACGAAACTCCGACGATGGTTGACTTCGCGGGGCTGTTTCAGACCGACGAGTCCATCCCTTACACTGACTATGATGCGGAGACGCTTGACGGGTTCTTCAAGAAAACCTCTTGGCCGGGCGTGCGGCTAGTACCTGCGCATGGCGAAACCTCAGAAGGTGAAATTCAGATCGCGAGGTTGTTGCGAGCGGGCACCCCGGAAAAGCGGTTCTACAGGTTCCTAAGAGACTCCATAGATCGTTGGAAAGAGGGGCATCCACCGGTCACCCGTCCGAATGAACTGGTGAGCAACGGTAGGGTCGACCAAGCGAAGCTTGAAAGTGCCCTCAACGAGACCTTGGACTGCATCATCATCGACTATCAGCCTGCGCTGACACTGTTCCAGCTGAACAATGTGATGGCGTCTACTTCGTTGATTATCCCGCAGACGATGAAGGGGTTCGACATTGCGACCTTGTCCACCTTTGTGACTGGTCTCCTCACCATGCTGCGCCACATTTTCGCGACGGATCGGATCGATATGGGCGGTGCGGCACATATGCTGTTGCCCACGATCGTGCAGAGAACAAATGAGCAAGATCTCACACAGGTCGGCAACCTGCTCGAAAACTGCCCAGATGAGGTGCTGCCCGTATTCTATCTTCGCTCCGATGCTATTTCGAACGCGTCGGACGTTTATCAGTCCGTCTACGAGTATGACCCAGATACGCCAGGCAAGCGAAAAGGCATCAACAGGTTCATCGAGAATGCTGACGCAGTGAATGACGCCATCGTCTCACGCCTCTGGCCTGGTCTTGAGCGTGGCTATGCCGAGGATTGGATGCAGAACTTCTACAATTTCGAGGAGGAAGCCGAATGAAGCGAACATTGAGCAGCTCGGTCCTCAAGAAAAAGTCCGCGCGCCCAGATGAGAATGTGTCTGCGGCTCCTGGATCTGGTGCAAGCGAACAGGTCCACGAAGACGAAGCGAAACTGGTTGGTGGGGTTAAGCCAAGACTGGGCGGCTCTGGCAGTGCTTGGAAGGCCGGAGCGCTTTCAGACGCCAGCCAGATGCTTCACGTTGAGCGCGCACAGGTCGTGGAGCGCATTCTCGCGGGTCGACATGAGTTGCAGATTGATCCGTCTCAGATCGTGGACGTGATTGGATCGGACCGGCGTGAAGATTGGCGCGACCAAGAGGCATTCGAGAAGCTCAAAGAGAGTATCGAGAAGAATGGTCAAGATACGCCCATTCATGTTCGGCCAGCGGATCCTGATTGGCGACCGGATGAACGTGAGCCCGAGAACGTAGAAGGCGTGACATTCCAGTTGATCGTGGGTCGGCGACGCCATGCGATCCTTGAAGCTTTGGGATTGCCTGTCCGCGCCATTCTGGTTCCACAATCCCATCGGGGTTCCCGTGAAGAGCAGTTCGAGATGCTATTCATGCGCTTCCGGGAAAATGAGGAACGTGAAAACCTGAGCGCATTCGAGCGTCTGGTTTCGATAGGCGAAATGTTCGAGCGGCTACAAGATGCCAAACCGGACGAGAAGATAACTGCAACCGAGTTCGCCAAGCGTGTGGGTGTCCATAACAGCGCGGTATCACGTGGTCGCGCTGTCTATGCGGCTAGAGGTGAGATTTTGCACACGTGCAAAGATGTCTACGATCTCAGCCACCGTGACCTCGAAAAAATTCTTGGCGACCTGACTAAAAAGCCGTCCAAGCCTGCAAAAAAGAAATCGCAGAGCCCAAAGAAACTCACGGTACAGCGAAAGATCGGTTCGCGGAAATTGAGTGTTACAGGGCAGGGCGGGAAGCTCTCTGTCGCTGCCACGGGGCTAACATTGGACGAGGACATTCTCAGAGGTTTGAGTGATGTCATCGCTGAGTACTTGGAGAAACACGGATCGAAGTAAGAGGCAGGAGCCGCGGAGACGGTCGTCTTCGATCCAAACGAGGTAAGAAACAGGAGCGGATATGCTTTGAGATAACGGCAAAAGAAAAGCCCCCAAGCTGAGAGCCTGAGAGCTTATCAAGATTAGTTTGGTCGCTATCAAGATAGTTCTCCGGCGAATCACTGTCAACAGCAACGCTCCTGAGCGAACGGGATTCTTTTGCCCTCCATCAAGCAGAGGAGGCGAGAACTATCCATGAAACATACAGGTTGGCGCAAGCCGACACCGGGTCTTGGCATTGCAGAGCAGCTTGCCCAAGCCGGTGAACAGGTGGCTGTACCCAAAACGCGGGCCTTCGTGGCCGTGAAGCGGGTGGGGGCCTACATTGGCCTCAAGGCCGGAGACTTGATGCTCCTCGACACGCTGGGGGCCTTCACCCAAGCCCAGGACTGGGAAGAGGGCCAGCGCCCGATCGTCTGGGCGTCGAACGCCTATCTGATGGAGCAGACGGGGTTTTCGCTCTCTGCACTCAAGCGCCATGCACGGCGGCTGGCCGAGATCGGCGTGATATCCTTCCAGGATAGTCCGAACGGCAAGCGATGGGGCCGTAGGGACGCCGAAGGGCGCATTGTCGAGGCCTACGGTTTCGATCTGTCGCCTCTGTCGGCGCGTGTCGAGGAGTTCGAGGAGCTCCATGCCGATTTGCAGGCCGAGCGCGAGCTCTGCCAACGCCTGAAGCGTCAGATCACTGTGGCACGCCGCATGATCCGCGCGCGGATCGAGGCGGCCGTCAGCAGCGCGCTGCGCGGGCCTTGGACGCAGTTCACGGGGCTCTTCGAGGAGCTTCTGGACCGGCTTCCGCGCCGCCATGAAGCGTCCGAGCAGCTTGCACGGCTGCTGGGCTGGTTCAAGGAGCTACAGGAGCGCGTCGAGGCGGCCTACCTCAAGGCAACTGAGGCCGTGCTGCCTGTGGAAAACATGCCTGAAACCAAGGAGCAAGTTCCCGAGAAGACTCAAGAAATGAACCCCAGGGAGGTCATTTCTGACCCTCATATACTAATTACAAACCAACTTGATCCTGTAACTCGTAATTCCTCAGAAAATGAGGAAGTCGCGGCCGTAGTGCCCAATGCTCAGCCCGAAGATCAGGTTGATAGGGAGCTGGAAGAGTGGGTGGCCGAGGTGCGCAAGAAGCGCGCTGCGCTGGATCTGCCCACAGTGATGCAGGCCTGTCCTGAATTTGCGTCCTGGGCCCGCAATATGGGCGGGTTCCTGAAAGATTGGGGCGATCTGCATCGTGTTGCCGGTCAACTCCGGCCGATGATCGGGGTGTCCGAGCATGCGTGGAACGTAGCGCAGGACCGATTGGGCAAACAGGTGGCGACAGCGGCGCTGGCGCTTGTATTCGAGAAGCATTGCGCGGGCGAAGTGTCCTCACCGGGCGGCTATCTGCGCGGCATGGTCGAAAAAGCCGGGGCCGGGGAGCTGCATCTCGAGCGCAGCTTCTATGGCAGGCTCAGCGGGCAGGCGGCGTGATGGGGCAGGGGGTCAGAGACCGGCGGCCTTGGTCAGGTTCACGCGGAACCGGTCGCGCCGGCGCTGGTAGCGGCGGGTCATCTCGGCCGAGGCATGCCCAAGCTGCTTCTGGACGTAGCGTTCGTCGACTTCCGCTGAACTGGCGAGGCCAGCTCGTGGCGAGTGGCCAGAGAAGAGGGCGAGGCGTTCCTTCTCAGGCAACTCAGATCGGATACCGGCATCCAGAACCGTACGTTTGACCAGCCGGGCGACATGCTTGTCGTTCAGACGTGTGTCGAGGGCGCGCTTGCCATCACGCGAGGTGCCGACGAAGACCGGACCGAAGTCGATCTTCGCAAAGTGCAGCCATTGCTCCAGTGCATGCACGGGGCAGGTCTGATCCTTGGAGCCGCGTCCGATCTCGACTTCGCGCCATCCGGTCTTTGCGTTGAGGGTCAGGAGGGCGCCTTTCTCGAAAATCTCGATCCAGCCGCCGGAATCCGGCGTATCGTCTTTGTGCACGTCCAGGGTGACGATTTCTGAGCGGCGCAAACCCCCTGCATAGCCCAAAAGCAGGATCGCGCGGTCTCGCAGCCCGCGCAGGTCATAGGGCAGGGTGGCCACCATCGCGAGGATATCCTCGGCCAGAATGGCTTCCTTCTGAACCGGCGGTCGCGCGTGCTTGCGCTTGATCCCCGCTAGGACCGAAGCAATGTGTCGGTTCTTGCGATCAAGGTTGAAGCCGCGCTGCACGTAGTTCCAGGCGAGACCCGACAGGCGGCGGTCTATGGTGCTGACCGAAAGGGTAGGGGAGGGGCCTGACGCGGAGGCCAAGTCTGCCAAGTAAAGCCCGATCATCTCGGGAGATGGAGGCAGTGGCTCCGCGCCCTTCATTCGGCACCAGCGTGCGAAGTGCGCCCAGTCCTTTGCATAGGCCTTCAGCGTGTTGTCCGACGCCGCCGCGCGTGCGTAGTCGCGGGCCGTATCGACCAGCCGATCGAGCGTGCCCGAGCCCGCTATAAAGGACGGAAGGCTCAAGGCCTCGTCGTCAGGACGATCTCTCTCGTTTTCTTCGTTGGACGAAGGCCGGATTGGCACGTCTGAGCTCGATTTCTCGGTGTTTTCTGACATGCCGCTGAGCATATTCTTTTGCGTCCGATAAGGCAAACTTATTGGACATAGCGCGATCTTGCAGGCTGCGGCGGTTCTAACGCTATTTTCTGGTGAAAAGCGCCGCGATGACGTAGGCTCCAAGCATGACATATGCTCGGCTCGATCACACCAGCGACCTCGACACATTACCCCGGATGCCCGCCTGGGTCACCTCAGCGCGGGCTGAAAGCCTTGAAGATGTTGCGTTTTTGTCGGGCGCAGCGCTGAGCCACCTGCATGTTGTGCTGGAGCGCGAGGAGGTGCCCCAAGCCTTGTTGCGGGATCGGCTCGCGCTGCGCGCAGCGGAGGCCTGTGTCGCGTTTTCGGGGCGCCTGGAGAGAGCAGGGGATCTGCGCGACGCGGTGCATTTGTTGCGTTCTGGCGATCTGCCGGGACCGGCTGGCGAGACCTGCCTCGCCTGGCGGCGCGCGGTGGAGCGGCCGGTGTCGACCAAGGCTCTGGATCGAGCCTTGCCGGCCTTCGAGTCGGGCAAGATCGCGATGTGGCTCAATGCAGGGAAGGGGGCGCCGGTGACTCGGGCCGCGATGGTGCTGGAGGCGGTGCTGACGGAGGCGCCACGCGCTGACGTAGCTTCGCTGGTCCTCGCGGATGCGGCTCTCGCCCAAACATTCGGTTGGGATCATCTCGTGCCGTTGTTGGCCGCGGGTCTGAAACGTGCCGACCTGCGCAAGCAGGGCGACGATTTGCGTCTCGTCTGTCATCGGGCACTCATCTTATCGGCGGTCGAGGCTGTGCGTCTCTCCGCCGACCTCGCGCGTCGGGCGGCACACCTAAAGGCCGTTGCGCCAAAGCTTCGCGCCAAGGGAGCGGATGCCGCTGTCGAGATGTTCCTCACCCGCGATGCCGTGGCACCTTTGGCCTTGCCCTTGTCGGATCGCGCCGCGCGGCGGCTTTGCGACCGACTGGTCGATCTCGGCGCGGTGCGCGAGCTGACAGGGCGAGACACGTTTCGGCTCTACGGGGTGTAGCGATGGCGAAGGATCGTTCAGAGCCGGACCTGGACCGTGAGTTGGCCGACCTGCCGCCTGAGCTGCGCTGGCGGGAATGGATGCGCCGGATCGAGGCGGTGCTGTTTGCCTCCGCCTCGCCTGTCCCGCGCCAAGACCTCGCCCGCGTCGTGGGGCAGGGGGTCTCGGTGGATCTGTTGGTCGAGGATCTCGTCGCCGATCTGGAAGGGCGGGCCTTCGAGATCGCCCAGGTCTCTGGCGGCTGGATGTTTCGGACGCGGGCGGCCTACGCTCCCGCGATCCGGGTCGCCGCGGATGTCGAGGATCAGCTACTCGACCTGAGTGAATTCGACGTCGCGGTCTTGGCCGCCATCGCCTATCACCAGCCGATCACGCGCGACGGGCTCAAGGACATCTTCGGCAAGGAGATCAGCCGCGACCTGATCGGTCGGCTGCATGCGCGCGACTTGATCGGGACCGGGCCACGATCGCCGCGCCGCGGTGCGCCATACACATTTGTGACGACCGAGCAGTTCCTTGTTGCATTTGATCTGGAGACTCTCGCGGATCTGCCAGAGCGGGAGCAGTTGGAGGACGCAGGTCTGGATGGCGGGTCATAGGAATGGTTGCGGGCTGGCGATCCCCGTATTGGCCAAACGGTGAGGCATGTCGTGGACATTTCGTGACGCTCTCAGTTGTGACTTGTTGAGAGAACTCAGGCTTCGATCCTGAGCCCTCTGAACAGAGCTTCCCAAGGGTCCCCATCCTCGGTCATCGCGCCCGGTTCCAGGTTTGCTATGTTCTCGTCGATGACTGCGTTGTGGTAGTTCTTGAGCCAGCTGTATTTGCGCCGCACCGTCGCGTTGGGACTGTCGGCGAGACCGCTCTCCACCAACGTTTTGTGCCTACCCAGAAACTCGATCCAGCCGGCGTATTCGCCGTCGAGCTCGCTCAGACTGGCGCGAAGATAGTCGATGTAGTGGAGGCCTGACTCGTCCTGGCGCAGGAGGTTGTTCAGGTGACGCTCTTCATCCTCATAGGAATGTCCTTCCCGCCAAAGCGTTTGGTCCTGTCGGTGGCGTTCGATGACATCTTCATGGATCGCAATGCGCGGGAAGATGACCTCGCCTTCTTCCATGAAATAAGCCTGAACGAGGGCAGGCCCAAACACCGGACCACTGAAGTCGATGCCGAGATGCATAGGGCCGATGGTCATCGCGCCGCGCACCATTATGCCGTTCGCCACGCATTCGATCTGGATGTGCAGCAGATCGATGAGTTCCCAGACCAAAGGGCCAGCCTGGTACTGAGTTTCAATGGTTCTGGTTCTTACGATCGCGTCAGACACGATCTCTGCATGGACTTCGCTGATCATCCGCATCTCGTCGGAGCGGGTGGGCGGCGTGGCATCCCCTTCGGACACCCTGCGAAACATCGAAAGCAAGTGCCTGATCTCTGCACCGCTTCGCGTGTGCAGGAGGTTCCTGAAACCGAGGACATCAAAAAAGGTCACAAGGCATTCTTCGTAGTCGGGGTCGTTCTCGAAATCAGTCATCTCTGGTCCATCTTCAGCCGAGGAGCTTCTCCAACTCTTCCCCTTGGGCGGCATGCTTCTTGGGGTTTTCTGCTTTCAGCTTGTTCACGTTGATGAGCTTCCATCGGACCGCTGGAAGCTCGGCCGCTTGAGGGCGGTCGATCGCGTCGAAGTCTGGATCGCCGTCATGCAGGGTTCTCAGAAACCTCTTCGCGCCCTCATCCAAGCGGGATTGGATATCACCGATCAGGCGGTCGCGCGTTGAGACCAATTCCGTTAGGTCGACTGCTTCCTTCGTCATGCCCTCGAATTCCCGCGCGTAGGGCTGATCTAGATCGATCAGGTTTGGATTCAGCAGTTCGTGCGGCGGGCGTGGTGAACTCGCGAGGTAGATCAGAAACGTGCGGAACAACTCGTCGGTAAACCCTTCGTTCTCGTAGAGCAGTTTAACGTCGTAGAGGTCTCGCGGGTGCTGGCGATCTAGGGCCGCATGTAGCTTGCCGCCGAACAAATCCTCGAAGGAGACGATGTTCATCGTCGCATATCCGAACGCCTCCTCGACGGCTTCGGAGACTTCGCGTTGTTCCGGATCATGCACGACGCCCCGGGTAACGGGGGAGGTTTCGATTTTGATTTCGGCTGTGCCGAGGCGGGCGAGCGCACGCGTGGCGCCGCCGCCACCGCCGGCAATTCGCTGCGCTTTGGCGCCGGCGATGCCGCCTTCGATGGCGGCGGTAATCCGGTCCATCGCGTCGTTGATCTCGACGAGGCTGTCGGCGCGGTCCTTGACAGGCAGATAGGTCAGATCGATATCGACCGAGAGGCGCGGAAGGTCGCGATAGAAGAGGTTGATGGCCGTCCCGCCCTTGAGCGCAAATATCTCCTCCTTCGCCACATATGGAAGTACCCGTACGAGCAGGGCCACTTGGGCGGCATAGTCTTCACGCGCCATCACCACGTTCCTTTCTTACAAACTCTTCGGGCACCATGATCCTGTAGCGTGGATGTATCTTGCCGCCTTTGACCAATGCGCGATCCCCGCTGCCGAGGTCGAAGTCTTCCGGATCGAGACGCTTGCGCCAGGCATGGTCGTGGCGGTCGGCGAACACGAAGAACAGGCGTTTGACCTTGATCTTCTTGCAACTTCTGAGCAGTGCCGAGAGGGTTCTTGGGCGCAACGTCGTCAGGCTTTCGAACACCATGTCGAGGTTGTGAAAGCTCTCCTGATCCGGCAACTCGTCAAGCGCTTCGAGGATGGCGCGTTCCGGCGAGGACATCACCAGTTTCCAGTCCCATGGCAGGGACGATGCTGTCTCGTTGAGATTATTTCGCGCGTCATTGACACCCAACTCTGGATCGGAGAACAGCGATACGCTGCGTGTGCGGAGTTCGGTGTTGAGCGGCAGTTTTTCGAGCCAGTTGGGGATTTTTGAGCCGTAGAGCCAGACTGTGCTCTTGTCGCCGAGTGAGAGGTAGTGCGCATAGCCTTGCAGGCCCAATGCCGTCGCCCCCCCGATATGGACAGGGTAGTGCATGATGTGCTGGAGCGAGAGCAGGCTGGTCTTCCAGTCGAGCGTATTCGTGGTGGCGCTGCTTGGTGCGGGACGGCGGAACACTCCGCGTCCTAGGCGTTCTAGCCAGCCGCGTTGCACATAGCCGTAGGACGAACGCCGACCTATCCCGTGGTGCTCCAGCCAGGCGGAGTCCACGAGGAACCCCGTGGGGACAGCCTCAAGAAGACTCTTTAGTTTTTCGTGTTCTTGTCCACTCATGGGCGACATAATGATGTATTTTTAAAGATGCCGCCACTTGTTTCTGTGATAACCTGTGAGATAGTCCGTCAAGGATCGACAAATTCTGGAATTTTCAAAGAGACTGGTGGTTGTCAGCTCTGAAGCTCACCAGCAAAGCAGGGCGTGGATGCCCTCGGAGGGCTGAGAAGACATCCGGCCATTCGGATCGAACAGTCGAAGCTATGTGCCCCTGTCGAAGCCGCTGCGCCAAACCAGAGTCAGGTTTCACTTTCGATTGTGGCGTTCTTTTGCCCATACAAACATCGCACCGACGGCAGCATTGGCTTGCTGCACGCTGAACACTTCCGGTTCGAACGCGCCCGCCCATTGCTTTGTATCGCGATGTTCCGGGTGGTGTTTGTCGGTCAGCGCGTCGAGAAACTCTTCGTAAGAGTAGGGTCCTCCACAGTCCTCTGGCGGGCAGGCTCGCTCTCCGTCAACACAGGCGGGAAAGTCCAGATCTGGTCTTCCGGTTGGTTTGCTAAACTTCTCAACGGTGACGAGATGCCGCCAGCCATCGCCGAAATCATAAGTGTATGTGAACTGACTGCCTTTCTTGACCAGCTTTCCAAGAGTAAACCTCTTCTCGTCCTTCCGCCCATCGGTAGGGTCCCAGCTGTCGTCACTTTCGTCGCGGGCCTCGAACCTGTCTTCGCCAATCTCGAACTCATGCAAATGATAGTCTTGCCAAGGCATAGCGCCCTGGAGAACGGAATGCAGGATGTCCAAGCTGATGTCATTCGGCACGACGATACGGCGCCAGATGGGTGGTTTGATGCCAACCAGTTCGATTTTCAGCTCAATCAAAGTGTGTTCCGCCTGTCTCAATGGCCCTGCCGTTGAAGTAACTTTTGATTCTTAAGTTGAAGCATTCAAGGGGAACATTGGCCCCTCCCGCCCTTTGGCCAGGACCGCGCCCTACTCGGTCGGCTGCGCGCAGCCGCCCTCCCCGAGCTGAAACGCCGCCTCTCCCTGCGACGTGCCGCTGGCCCGGCCGTCTCCTCCGGAGCCAGCCCGACCAGCCGTCGCATGGTCGTGGCAACGCTTCATCTCGGCCGTTCCGGTTACGGTCACTGGGGCAGGGGTGTGCCCGCAACGGTGCGAACAGATGTATGTGGCCATCGGCCCAATCAAGCATAAAGCATGGGAAGTGCTTCAACCATGACGTTAGTCGTTGCAAAGATGGCTGTGCAAAATAGTGTGGTTCGGAGAGGGTTCCGATAATGTCTTCAATAATCAAGTTTTTCCGAATTACATTCTTTCTCGTCCTGTATTTTTTCTTATGTATGGTCGTGGTGACCACAATGCTTCAGGGTTGGCCGATTGGCGGCCAGATGTTGTTTGCATTTGGTGTTCCCGTCATTCTGGTCTGGTGGCAAGAAAAACGGAGATCGCGGAAAGTCGCTGCAAAGGCGCAAGCTGAGGGGAGTTCCGAAAATCTACCCCCCCGACCTGAGCCGGTGCCGCGCCCAAGTGCCTACGACAAGCGTATCGAGCGTGAGCGCGAACGAACTCGCGAAGCCAACGCGTCCAAACAGCCGGCTGCCGTGCAGGCTTACTCCCCACCAAAGCAGGACTACGCTGAAATCGTTCGGGCTGGAAAGTCTGCGGCGCCGGCACTTGCCGCGGCCGCTGAACGAAATCAGCCCTCGCGAGTGGCATCGAGCGCATCGGTCCGATCATCGAAAAGCGGGTGGGTCCCGTCTTATGAAACAGCTAGCGTCGCCGGCCGCAACATCGGCGGGATGGTCTATGTCGGCACGGCTCCCTTGCTGAACACCTACGGGTATCGTGACAAGTGCCGAGCCTATATCGATCCGTCTCTGTCTGTCGCGCGCTCTGGAGCCGACAAAGCTGGTGAAGGTATGCCTTACTGGCCCGGATACGCGGATATCTCACCTCAGTGCCGGGCGACCTACCTCGACTGGTTGGCCAGCGGGCGCAACGACGCCTCCTACAACCCCGGATACATGTTCCTGTACTTCTACGGGCTGGAGCGTCGCTTCTTCGTCGATCAGTCCAACGAAGATGCCAAGGATATCGTCCAGGAAGTTCGGCGGCTGCAGTCACTTTACCCTGACAACCACTCCGTCAGGCGCTATTTGGGTGAGTTCCTCGACATTGCGATGCTTGCCGAAACCGACCTCGACGCTATCGAACCGATTTTCGAGAAGCAGGGCTGGGAACTTCCGTTCTCACTCAAATACGCAATCGGAGCTCGGATCGACAAAGGCGAGAACCTGACGGCTGACTGGTTGCTGAGTTGGTTCATCTGCCATCCGGAAACAAATCTGAGAACTCCCGCGACGCGGTGCCGTGACGAGTTCGTCGCTCTTTTCCGTATGCGGTTTGATCGGCGTTTTCCTGATGGGCTCAAAGTGACAAAACCCCGGAAATCACTCACGGCATCCTATCGCGCCGCCTCCAGCGAGTTTCAGGGGTCAGTCAATCCGACCGTGGATGGCAAACCCGTGCCCGACATCTCCGGCTTGCGCAAGCCGGTCGAGATTGCGCAAGAGCTGGCTGACGAGGTGATGAACGACCTCGACAAGCTCAGTCGCTTCCTGGGCCGAAACCCTGACGGCCGCGGAAGTGTGGAAGCGCATGCCTTGCTACCCTCTGAACTTTGGGATGCTTTCCCATCAGAGGAAATGGACCGCTTGAAATCTTGGGCAAGCGATATCGTCGATCGCGGGGGATTGGTGCCGCTTGAGGAGGTGATCGGACGACTGGAGGGAGAAACGAACGAGAAGATCGGAAAACGGCAAATGACAGGAGCCGCCGACGCGCTCGCGCGCCTCGGTTTCGGTCTGGCGCCCGACCCTCGGTTTGCGCTCCGGTCGCCCAAGACGGAGGAGCCTGTTGTGCTGTTTCGTCTGGGCGAACCCATCGAAAGACTGGAGGACGTTTCCGACAGCTATCGAAGCGCCTTGATCGAATTGGCACTTGGGTCGTTAGTCGCCCATGCTGATGGTCGCATCGCGGAGCCTGAACGCAGGGCGTTGGAAGATCAGGTTTCTGCCACGGCCCTCAGCGATCAGGAACGCCGCAGGCTGCGTGCAAACCTTGAATGGTTCCTGGCCGTGCCACCGGACATGACGCTTCTGCGGCGCAAACTGAAGGAGGTGGGCCAAGACAGCCAAGCCGCTATGCGGGCAGCGCTGGTCGGTGCAGCACATGCCGATGGCATTATTCACTCCGACGAAGTCGCAAGCATCGAGAAAATCTACAAGGCTTTGGGACTTGATCCTGCGCTTGCCTACACCGACCTGCATGCTGGCGAAGTTGCGGATGGTCCACGCACTGTTCGCGCGTCGCAACCGGGTCGCCCGGGCGAAGCGATACCCGCGCTCGAAAAAGCCAGCGGACCGAAACTCGACGCTTCACGGATCGCAGCAATTCGTTCGGACACAGAGCGCGTGTCGTCCGTCCTCGGTCAGATTTTCGATGTCAAAGAGGAAGAAAGTGGTGCCTCCGCGCCTGCCAGCCAAAGCCAGCTGGTAGGGCTTGACCCGAAACACGGCGCCCTTGTCCTCGAACTGGTCACTCGAGAGCATTGGTCTGAAACCGAGTTCGAGACGATCTGCGCCTCGCATGGGTTGATGGCATCCGGGGCTTTGGAAGTCGTGAATGAATGGGCTTTTGAGACCTACAACGAAGCACTGCTCGACGAGTATGATGGATATGACGTGTCTCTGGAAATTGCGGAGGCGGTAAAAGAAAAGATGAGTGCGGAGGGCAGGGATGTCTAAGTTGAAACCACGTGAACGCGATGCAATCGTACAGGCGCTTCGGGCCGGGGTCGTGCCCAAACTCGGTTTGCGCCATATTCAGGTTGGCCGCGTCCGAGAGATTGAAGAGCTCGTCAAGGACATGGACCGGATATCCGATGGCGGATCGGCGATCCGGTTCATCATCGGGGAGTACGGATCGGGCAAGACGTTCTTCATGAACCTGATCCGCCTCGTGGCTCTGGAGAAAGGCCTGGTCGTGATGTTCGCGGATTTAGCGCCAGATCGGCGCATTCACGCGACCGGCGGACAAGCTCGCGGGCTGTATGCCGAGATGGCCCGAAACCTCTCGACGCGGACCAAGCCCGATGGCGGGGCATTGGCCAGCGTGGTGGAGCGATTTGTCAGCCAGGCTCACCGAGATGCTGAAGAACGGGATTTGCCCACGGGGACCGTCATTCGTGAACGCCTTGGCCACTTTGAAGAACTTACCGGAGGGTTTGAGTTCGCCGAAGTCATCCGTCGATATTGGGAAGGCCATGAGACCGGCGACGACGAGTTGAAATCCGCAGCCCTGAGATGGCTGCGCGGCGAGTTCGCGACACGCACCGACGCGCGCAAAGCACTTGGTGTGCGAACGATCATCGACGACGCCAGTGTCTATGACCATCTGAAGCTGATGTCGGCATTCGTGTGCGAGGCCGGGTATAAAGGATTGCTGGTCGGCCTCGACGAGATGGTGAACCTCTACAAGCTCACTTCGTCGCAGGCCCGCAATGCAAACTACGAACAGATCCTCCGGATCCTGAACGATGTGCTGCAGGGTAGCGCCGAGAACCTCGGATTCCTTATGGGTGGAACCCCGGAGTTTCTGATGAACACCCGTCGAGGGCTCTATAGCTACGAAGCCCTTCAATCGCGTTTGGCCGAGAACACCTTCGCGCGGGACGGATTGGTCGACCTTTCAGGACCGGTTGTCCGGCTGGCCAGCCTGACCCCTGAAGATCTCTTCGTTCTTCTGGCCAATGTGCGGCGGATCATGCAGGACGATGCCGGTGCTCTGCCGGACGACGCGCTCGAGGCCTTCATGGCGCATTGTTCGGACCGGATCGGTGAAGCTTACTTCCGCACCCCGCGCAATACGGTGACGGCATTCGTGAACCTGCTTTCCGTGCTTGAGCAAAACCCCGGTGTCGAGTGGAGCGATCTGATCGAAAAGATCGAGGTCTCCGAAGACCTCGGCGAAGACATGAACGAGGTAGACGAGTCGACTGGTGCCCAAGACCCCGGTGACGATGATCTGATCAGCTTCAAGCTCTGACGCCGATGAGCAGTGCGTTCGACAAACTGGCGAGGCCTGTGCAGAAATGGATACGCCAGAAAGGTTGGCGCGAACTTCGCGACATCCAGGCGCGATCCATCCGGACGATCTGCGAATCCAATGCCGATTTAATCGTTGCAGCTTCTACGGCGGGCGGAAAGACCGAGGCGGCGTTCCTGCCGTTGATTTCACAGGTGCTTGACGAGCCGTCGGGCGGCACCGGCTTCGACCTGCTCTACATCGGTCCGCTGAAAGCCCTGATCACGGACCAGGCCATGCGGCTGGAGGGCATCTGCCAGGAAGCAGAGCTTCCGGTTGTTCCCTGGCACGGAGATGTCTCGCAATCCATCAAGACGCGCGCGTTGATATCTCCAAAAGGGATCCTTCTGATAACCCCAGAGTCCCTTGAGGCGCTTTTCATTCGTCGCGGTTTGGAAATTGCCCGCCTGTTTGGGGCGACACGGGCGGTCGTGATCGACGAGCTGCACACAGTTCTGGACAGCGAACGCGGTGTCCAGCTTCGTTCACTGCTCACACGGCTCGAGCTCGCGATAAAGCGCCCAATCCGTCGGATAGGTCTGTCAGCTACGCTAGGCGACATGGACCTCGCTAAGGCCTATCTTCGCCCTGACGCCGCAAACGCTGTCCAGCTGATCGAAGCAGATGGCGGCGAGGCTGAATTGAAGCTTCAGCTTCGCGGTTACCTTTCCGGCGATGAAGATGAAAACAGCCCATCCGCAACGGACGCGATCGCAGCACATCTTTTCAAACACCTTCGAGGCAGCGACAACCTGGTCTTCGCCGGAGCGCGTCAACGGGTCGAGATTTACGCAGATCGGTTGCGGGAGCTTTGCGAACGGGAGCACCTGCCACAGGAATTCTATCCCCACCACGCGAGCCTCTCCCGAGAACACCGTGACTTCGTTGAGCGGCGCTTGAAGGACCCTGCGAAACCGACGACAGCCGTTTGCACATCGACGCTCGAGCTTGGAATCGACATCGGTGACGTGACCTGCGTGGCTCAAATCGGTGCGCCATTCAGCGTCGCCGCGTTGCGACAACGGCTTGGCCGATCAGGCCGGCGTGAAGGACAGCCGGCCATTCTCAGGCAGTATGCTGTCGAAGCCAAGTTGACGCCGGAGAGCAGTTTCGTGGATCGTCTTCGCCTCGGCCTGATCAGGTCCATCGCGATGATAGACTTGCTGCTGGAAGGCTGGTGCGAACCTCCAAAACCTCAGGCGCTTCATCTCTCGACGCTCGTCCACCAGATACTGTCAGTCATAGCGCAGCGCGGCGGTGCGTCTGCAAGCGTGGTCTACAATGTGCTCTGCCGCGAAGGCCCCTTTCGGAAGGTCACAACCGAAGTCTTCGCAGATGTGTTGCGTGCAATCGGCCACCCAGAAACCGGCTTGATCGAACAGGTCGGCAGCGGGCTGTTGCTTTTGGGACCCGCGGGCGAAAAACTGGTTGAGCATTACAGCTTCTATGCGGTGTTTCAGACGCCTGAGGAATTCCGGTTGGTCGCAGAGGGGCGGGACCTTGGAACCCTGCCGATCGATAATGTTCTTGCCCCTGGGATGCTATTAATATTCTCTGGGCGACGTTGGGTTGTTCAAGAAATCCATGATCGTGAAAAGGTCATCGTCGTCAAACCCGCGAAGGCTGGTGTGCCGCCCGTCTTCGGCGGCGATGCGGGGGACATTCATGACAAAGTGATCGACCGAATGTTCGCCGTGCTCGAGGGGGATTCCAGCCCAGCTTACATGGATACAGTCTCTTTGATGATGCTCGAGGAAGCGCGTGCTCACTATGAACAGCTGGGGTTTAGGGCCAATAACCTACACACCATTGGCGAGCATACATCAGTCATTGCGACGCGGGTCGGTACTGTGAAGACATCAACCCTCGCGCTAGCACTGAGAAGTGAGGGGTTTTCGGTCGAACTGCATGACGGGTTTCTGATGGTGGAGGCCGGGGACGAAACCCCCGATCTTCAAACGGTACTAGCGCACATTCGATCTGGCGAACCTGTCGATCTGTTCGCTGGAGCTGGGAATTTAATGTCGGAGAAGTTTCATCCTTACCTGTCGCAGCCCCTCTTGGAGTTGGATGCAATTTCTTCCAAGCTTGCGCCCGATACTCTTACCGCGATGGTCGGTAGAATCGTCCCAGCATAATATGTGCGGCAATACTCGTTGACTGTTTTCATCGCTCCTAGGGCTAGTGATTGCTTTGTCTCCGCCAAGAAAGGACGGCATCTTCCGTTCCCGCAACTGGTGCCGCGTCACTCCAACGATCCCAGAAATTGACTGTCGCGCTATTGGGCTTGAAGCGCGGCTCGGACACCACAACTCGCGTCGGAAGCAAGCTCGCATCGCCGACCACCAATGCCTCACCGATGTCGAGGACCGGTAGAAGATCACCAAACCCGCCGAGGCTGTCAGGCAGCAACCGTTTGATCACGGATTGATCGTCGCCGTTGGTCAGCCGCATCGCAATGACATTGTTGCACTGGCTCAGAACGGTGCGGTTCACTTCGGATGGTCTTTGGCTGATAACCACTAGTCCAACACCGTATTTCCTGCCTTCTTTGGCGATCCTCTCGAAAATCCCGACAGAGATCTCATCGGCTGACTCTGACGATGCACGCTCCGGGATATACAGATGTGCCTCATCGCAGAACAATGCGATGGGATGACGGTTGTCTGGTGGCGTCCACTGGCTGACTGTGAATATCAGCCGAGCAATCAAGCTGACCATGAGCGGCAGGATGTCGGACGGCACTTCCGAGAAATTGATGATCTTGATCCCACCCTTGCCATCAGCTTGCGATCCGCGCCCGCCTATCAGGAAATGCGTTACCTCCGACAGCCAGGCCATATCCATACAGGCTGCTGGCGGCTGAAATATGAACCCAAGCCTGCGATCATTTCGTTTGGCTTCAAATCGCGCGATTAAGCGGCTGAGCTTGTCGAAGTATGGTCCTTGCTTATCCTTGTTGTTAGCGCCCGGAACCATTTGTTCGTTCAAGTCAGATAGTTGCTTGTGGACACTGTCGATATCGAAAGGCACGGGGCTATCGATAGTGAAATTTGCAAGAATGTCGGCGTGTTTTCCCGGATCAAGCATTGCGCGCTTCGCATCGGTGATACAGCGCGTCATGAGCATGGCTTGGTTCGGAGCGTTCTGATCGGACCGATCTACAAACAAAGCGACCAATGCCTCATAGCCGAGAAGCCAGAACGGTAGATGTAGAACACCGTCGGCCAGTCGGCGATCGTGTCCAATGTCCCCCGGCCCAGCGATGCGTAGATGCCGAAACTCGTCGCTATCGAGGGTCTGGTACTCACCATGGATATCGAACAAGATTACGTTGGCTTGTGGAAGACCGGCAATCTGGTCTAGGAGCCGCGCAGTTGTGTACGATTTGCCGCTGCCAGTGCTACCGACCACGATGGCATGACGTTGGAACAGACGGTTGCCGTTCAAGAAGGCCCGCGCGTCCTCGTCCAAAGCATAGCGACCAAGATCAAGCTGCGGGCCGTCGCCGGAAACCTGCGAAATGACCTGCATGAAGTCTGTCAGGCGCTGACCTTCCAAGGAAAAGCAATCCGCATCGATTTCGGGCACAGTCTCTAGGGTGCGCTTAAAGACGTTCTCTTTCAGCCCCTCCTTGTCTACGAGTGTTCCAATCAGAGCGACCCGAACGAGGTTGTTTTCGGGGAGCGCGGCTTCCGGAT
Organism: Sulfitobacter sp. THAF37; assembly: GCF_009363555.1. Lineage (NCBI taxonomy): Bacteria > Pseudomonadati > Pseudomonadota > Alphaproteobacteria > Rhodobacterales > Roseobacteraceae > Sulfitobacter > Sulfitobacter sp. THAF37. Next base: position 158,860 of record NZ_CP045373.1, on the reverse strand, counting down.
CCTCCTCAGACCCGTCTATTGCAGTTTCGTCACCTGCTTTGCGTGTGATGCGCGAAACTATCCCGATTAAGTGCTGCCCGGCTTTCGAGCTTCTGATCGCGGTCAACCGATTGACCTGAATCCGTTTGAGGCGTTCAAGTTCATCGACTCGCACCGTCACAGTGGCAGTATCGACGGCAATAATTTTGCCGAGACTTTCATCATCGTTGAAATCAAGTATGCCCAACTCTTCCTCCTAAAACCCAATCAATTCGTTCAATGCAGGCAACTCCCAATATTTGCCCCCGGTAACAACAATACCGTCTGGGCTGTCACGGTTGTAAACCATCGTCCCCTCATCGTGGTTCTCGAGCGCGAGGTAGTGACGCCCGGCGTTGTTCTTGAGAAAATCCTTGGCTTCGGGCGTTAAGGTGCGCGCTGCGACAAGGATGGGAACGTCATGCACACGACAACGCGTCATCAGCTTCGGATGGATATGGCCGTCGCGGAACCCGTATCCTATGCAAATGAATGCGGTCGCGGCACTCAACACACGATCGGCGCCCTGTATCGCGCTCCGAAAGGGCTCGTCGTGCGTCCGCTGATATTTGCTTACACCTGGCGTGACGATCAACGGAACCAAACCATCGGGCAACTCGCTCGTCATCGGTAGCGACATCACACCCCCATGCGGGTCTGAAAACCAATCAAGAGACCCGTGGACTTTCCAGACTGTGACCGTCCGCGCCAAATTGGCCCCTTGTTTGAAAATCAGATTCTCCGCCCCATCGGCCCGTCGCAGATAGCCCGGAAGGAAACCCGTGTTGTGGATGTAGCCGCCTGAATCGGCTGCATACTCTGCAACGCGGTCGTAGTTTGTTGTTACGACATGGATATTGCGGTTTGTACTTCGGAATAAACCTGTGAATAGGGTGCGGAGCGGAAAAATGGTCTCGGTCTTTATAGCTGATTTGAGCAGGCTATAATCGCCCTGAGCGATGAAGTCCCAGGTACTTCGGACAATCTTGACAACCAAGGAGTCGGGTAGAGGCTTGTTTTCTAGTGCTGCTTCTAAATGATCTCCAGCGGCCAAGGCTGTTCTAACAAGTGTCCAGGCATCGACTTCCGGTCCATCGTCGGCCTGTACATTATCGCGGAGCCAAACGGCCAAATCCCCCATGCCACGAATGCCATGCGGTATCGAGGCCCCGCTGCCCAAGACTATCACTGGGCTATGCTGTGCACAGTTTTGGCACTGCTTTGCGAGTTCTTCTAGTTCCAAAGCTATTTTGCCTCACTTCTTGTACTTCGGCTTAGTTTGTCTGTGCCCGAAAACGATTTGGTCCAAAATTTCGCTCTTACGATACCCCCGGTAGCACTTCTTTGTCACAGCAAGTTTTCGCTGTCGTCGCAAGGTGGGTGCGTCGGGAATCTGGCAAGTGACATGGATCCGAAAATGCCTGCTCCAGCTATGATCCATGCATCAACATGCGCCCTCTGGCATCTTTGACGGCTGTTCACCATCCTTCCTTAGCGGCCAACGCACTTCTCCCTTTGTCTGAGTTGCATGACATGCTGGTCGCAGCTGTCGTCCCGTCCACAAAGGTTGCCGCCGATCTTTTTCCCCTGACCCTGCGGGTCATTCCTCGCGGAGCAAAAAGACCGGCACCTGCCCCTCTCCGCTACGCTTCGCCTTCGGTGTGCCCGGGCCTTGGCCAGCTGCAAGGTGACCATCATTGCAACGCAAACAAGGAGAAGAGCAATGACCACGAACTGCATCAAATTCACCAGCGCCGACATCGAGACCGCCAAGGGCACAGGCTCCATCTCGACCCTGACCTTCGACCTCGACATCACGGTCGAGCCCGTCGCGAGCACGAACCCGATGGCCCCCACGCACCGCGTCCTCGGCCGCTCCCCGCGCGGCAAGCTGGTCGAGTGCGGCGGCATCTGGAAGAAGCAGAACAAGGAGACCGGTGCCGACTACTACACGCTGACCATCCGCGACCACGGCTTCAACGCCAACCTCGGCAAGGCCGCGAACCAGGACGATCTGTCCCTGCAGGCCGTCATCCCCTGGGGCCCGAAAGACGCCGCCTAAGCCAAGGGCCAGACCGCTCCGGCGGTCTGGCTATTTCTCGTTATGAGGAATGGCAGCGGTTCGGGTCCGAAACCCGTGTCAGAAGGATGCGGCATATTTCGGACGCTGACACCGAGGCGGATAGTCTGACTGGATCGATCGCAGAAGCAGCTTTGATCGTTCTGTTGAGGGACAGAGTGGATCGCGCGAACCCGAGGGTGAGCCGAAAGTCAGCAGGGGAAAAATGGGAGCCCACTGTGCGAGGTAAGCGCACCCCTTCTCTCAGTCGAGCAACCCGCGCTTGGGTCGTGTTGGCGAGGCTGCCAGGGTGCCGAACTCACCCTTTGCCGCGAGGGTGTAAACCGCAGATCAACGTCATGCGTCCGGGGGGCGACGTCTCACGTCAGGGCCACCGTCGCGCGCCTTTCCGTCGACCTGTTGGCCTCTCAGATCGCTAGCCCGGGGTCGAGCGGCCGGCAACGCTGGGGGCAGGTTTCTGGACGGCTGCGCCTTGAGCGCTGCGGTGCACCGCTCACAACAAACCTGCCCCCGGCGTGCTCCATTTCATTCCGCCCCGTGCCGGGTGCAGCCCGCTCTCATGCCCCCGGTCTTTTCCACGATCCGTCCAACGACGATCAACGGAAAGGATCACACCATGACACTCGAACAATCCATCGACCTCGCCGAACTGCAAGCCGACATGGCCTTTGATGCCTACCTCGCCGCGTTTGATGAAGACGCCCATCCCGAGACACTCGACAGCCTCGAGACCGAGGCGCTGATCGCCCGCAGCCGCTACGACGACCTGCGCTCTCAGGGACTGGGTCACTGACCCAGACACCCCTGCGGGTCTACTGATCCGCAGGGGTTTGACACCGTCTCTCAGAAGCTTCGTGACGCCCTCGAATGGTGGGACCCGCGCTATCTCGCGCGGGCCGTTTTCGTGTTCTTCGCGCCCGATCCGTTACCGGCTCGGGCGCTCGGTTTGCCTGACATCGCGTGCTGCTCCAGCGCAAGTTTAGGCAGATTAATTCGACCAGATTGCCGCGCATCGATGAGGACGGCGGCGTTCCATGTCGCGCTGCGGAGCAGTCTTGACTGCACCCTATTGCCAGCAAAAAGACACAGCATGCAAAACGTTATATTGCGCAATGTGATGTATTGAAGTATAAGCAAAGGAGAGAAGGAAGACGTTGGCAGGATATGGCCAATGTTTGCACATTTTGTCCGAGGGGTCTGTCATGGGCGTTTCCCGCAAAGCTGAATGCTCCGCCGCACGCGAAAGCGATTGCGAGCAATCGCTGCCTCGCGCGCGTCTGCGCATGCAATCTTTTTCTGGCAGCGGGAGAACGCCCTAGTGCCGAGGCCAGCGAAAAACCTGAAGCTTGAAGAGCGCATCGAAGTGGCGCGGCGCTTCACGGCGGGCGAGAGCGCGAAGGAGCTGGCGGCGGCGTTCGGTATCTCTCCGCGCCACGTGAACCGGCTCGCGAAAGAGGAGGCGGGCGAGGGGATCGCAGCGCGCGATCCGAGCGAGACAGTGGCTTTCCGGGCTAGTCAGTCTGAGCTTGCAGCGTTCGATGCCGAGTGGCGCGAACGGGGTTTTTCCAACCGGTCACAGGCGCTCAATGCGGTGCTGCGCGGACGGTGCGGTTTCCTCGATGTGCCCCGTGATCTGGTCGCCGAATTTTGCGCCGCATGGCGACAGGCGAAGGATGTGAGCGACGCTGGCATGGTGCTCGCCAAGGCGGTCCATCGCGGTCGGCTGGAGGTCTCGGCGGCGGATCGCGCAGTGCTGATCGAACTGCTCGATCTTGCGCAGTCGATGAGCCGTGAGATGGGCCGGATGAAGGATGCGGCGCAAGCGCTGCGTCATCAGGAGTGGCCGCAAAGGGAAGAAGGGCAGGGGGCGGATGGCGCGGTTCTGGAGGGCACCCCGCGCGAGACCGTGACAGGTTTGAGGCTCGTCAGGAATGGCTGATCCGCTCGCCCTCTATGCCTCGGTCATGGGCCGGCTCTGGGAGGATGAGCGTATCCGGGGTCAGGCCGCGGCGCGGATCGACGCGCGGCTGGCGGGGCGTCGGCAGGGGCGAAGTTTCTCGCGCGTCGGATCCATGTCGGCGCGCAACGCGCTGAAAGTGGCTTCAGGGCAGAGCCGGGCTGCGGTGTTCAAACGGATCCGGGCAGGAGGCTGCAAGACGAGGTGTAGCCTCGGGGCGCAGATTTCCTACATCAACGACAAGGCGGTATACACCTATTCGACGATGACCAACGCGCTGACCGATGCGGCGGTGCTTTCTGAGGAGCAGAAAGAAGACATCATCGAGGATTGGGCCGGGACCTGGCGCGGCTCGACCAAGCTCGGGTTCACCTCGCACATGCTGCTCTCGTTCCCGACCGACGTGACGGTCGATCAGGTGTGCGACATCGCCATGGACTGGACGGAGCATTTCTTCGAGAGCGGGGAATATGGCGATCAGTGGGACTATGTCCTCGCGGTCCATGACGACCGGGCGCACAAGCATGCCCATATCATCCTGAACAATCGCGGCGTCGAAAACGGCACCTGGTTCTCTTGCTGGGCCGAGGGCGTGATGTCGCCGCAGCTGATGCGCGAGAAGCAGGCCGAGATCGCTGAAGGCTACGGCGTGACGCTCGACGCCACCACCCGGCTCGAGCGCGGCATTTTCGAGAAGCCCGCCGGGATTGAGGAGATCTACCGCGCCAAGGAAGAGGCCCGCCTTCCGCGCGAGATCGTCATGACGGCCCAGGAATCCGCCATGGCGCAGGCGCAGGTGGTGGGCTTCGCCAAGGACTACAAGTACCTCGCCGACCTGCTGGACCGGATGGACCAGCGTCACATGGCGCGCGCCGTGCGCGGCATGGCAGACGGTCTCGGCTCCGGCACGCCCTGGAACTTCACCGAAGGAGAGATAGACATGAAGGACATCAAGACCGTCGGTGATGCGATCGACTATTCCGAGCGCACGATCGAGGCGCTGAGGCTCAAGGCCGAGGAATTGGACCCGGCCGAGCGCGCCGCCTTCGAGGCCAAGGCCGCGCCGATCATCGCGGACCTCTCGCAGATGGTGCCTGACCCGGAGCTGCGCGCACGGTTTGGAAAGCAGCTCGAAGAACCCTATCCGCCGGGGGCGGGCAGCGAAGTGCTGATTGCGGCGCTGCAATCCGGCAATGACGAGGGGCTGCGCTACGTGCTCGAGCGCGCCGAGGAGGTGGGCATGGACAGCGAGGAGCTGGTAGCCCGGATCACTGCCGGCGGCACGCGCAACTACGGCATGGCGCAAGACTGGGTCGAGCGCGACATGAACGCGGTGCTGGCCAAGGACGGTCTCAGCGTGGAGACCGCGAGTGACGACCAGCTCGATGCCGCGCTCGAAAAGGTCGACGGCGTGATGGACGCACTGATGGAGCGGGCGAAGGAACTGGGCGTCGAGATCGGCCGAACCCTCGCGGACGAAGAGGAGGCGACACTGCCCCTCATCGACGAAGACGACCGGACGCCCAATCCCTACCTGCAGGACCTGGCCGACATGCTTCGGGACGGCAAGCTCACCGAGGAACAGGAAGAGGTGGTTGAGCGGACCCTGCAATCCGAGCTCTTCAAGGAGTTGGGTGAGGAGGGTTTGGCTGCACTTCGCCGCGGCAACTACGAGGTGCTGGACGCGGCCCTTCCGAGCAAGCTCGACCAGATCACCGTCACGCAGGAATTCCTCGAGATGACGTTTGAGGAGACCGGCGACCAAGTCTTCACCGACCGCGCCGCCGGGTTGCAGCAGGACAAGGCGACGGAGGTGGCGCGGATGCGCGGCCAGCAAGAGGCGCAGGAAATGGGGCGTGAACTTGCCCGAAACAAAACACTAGATCGTGGTCTCGATGACGAGATGGAATTCTAAGGGGGAGATGACAACCATGACCAAGACACTCCCCCTTTGGGCCGCGCTCCTCTTCGGGGTGATCTGCGGCGCCGTCATCGGCACCATCGTCGCCGCCTTCTACCTGACCCTGGCCCTGAAAACCGGGTTTGGTAGTTTTGACATGCTGGCGCTCTGGAAAGCCAGCGCGGGCACCCGAGCGGCGCATCCCGAAGCGTTCAAGGTGGGGTTTGGCGCCGTAGGCTTCGGGGCGATTGGCCTCGGCGCCCTGGCGCTTGCCTGGACCTGGAAGAAGGAGCGGGACGACTATGGCTCGGCCCACTGGCAGACCAAGGCGGAGCTGAAGAAGAACGACATGCTTCAAGCGCCTGGCAAGGGCTTTGTCTGTGGCAAGCTCGGAGCCCCGACGTCCAAAGCTGAGTTCATCTCCTCGACCACCATCCCGCATGTGATGATGGTCGCGCCGACCCGGGCCGGTAAGGGGGTTGGCTTCGTGATCCCGAATCTTCTGAGCTTTGCGGGCTCGGTTGTGGTGCTGGACGTGAAGGGCGAGAACTTCGAGAAGACCGCGCGGCTCCGGGCGCTCAACGGCGACGAGGTCTATCGGTTCAGCCCGTTTGATTGGGCCAATGCCACGCATCGGTACAACCCGCTTGCGCGGATTGCCAAGGCCCCGACATTCGCGCAGCGCTTCACCGAGGTCTCGATCCTGGCAGACCTCTTCCTCGACAAGGACAACAAGACGCTCGACACCTTTTCCGAGGCCGGCAAGTCGATCTTCGTTGCGGCCTGTCTGCTGGCGATCCAACGCGGCACGCCGAACCTCGGCGAGGTGAACAAGATCGTCGCCGGGGGCGAATACAAGAACGCCCAGTACAAGACCTATGCCGACGAGGCCGAGGAAGACATCCTGCGCGAGCTCTGGACCAATGCGGCCTCAGCCTCGTCGCGGCTGCTGACCTCGAACATTCAGGCGCTGATGACGGCCGGTCTCAAGCAATGGGACAACCCGGCGGTGCGCTCGGCCACCGAGGCGAGCGACTTCGATTTCTCGACCTTCCGGAAGACCCCTCAGTCGCTTTACATCGCGGTGTCCGAGGATCACATCGCGACGCTGGCGCCGCTCTTGCGCCTGATGTTCGCCGATCTCATCGCCTCGATCCGGCTGAACGAGCCCGGCCCGGACGAGCCCTGGCCGGTCATGATGATGATCGACGAATTCCAGCAGATGGGGGCGATGCCCTATCTCGAGCGGGCGATCCATTCGCTGGCAAGCTATGGCGGCCGCGTCGCGATGATCGCGCAGTCGCTGGCTTCGCTTGATCGGATTTACGGGCCCGAGGGCCGTGAAAGTCTCGAGAACGGGGCAGGGCTGAAGCTCTACATCACCCCGCGGGACCAGCGCACGGTGAAAGAGGTCTCCGCCGCGGTCGGCAGCACCACCCGCGAGGCGGTGACCCGGATGTACGGTCGCAACAAGGGCTTCCTTGGCGCGACCTCGACCTCGGCGCGTCTGGAAGAGCGGCCGCTACTTTCCGAGACGGAAGCGCGCCTCATGGATCCCGACGAGGTCATAATCCTCGCTTCGCCCCAGCACCCTATCAAGGCTAGCCGGATCAAGTATTACGACGATCCGTTCTTCAAGGACATGCTGGCCCGCCAGGACGGCAAGCCGTTCCCCTATCCGCCGAGTGTGCAGGGCGTGGGGCCCTGGGGCGGTGACTTTGAGGTCGGCGCAGACGACCAGGCGAAACTAGCCGAACGTGCGCCTGTCCGGGATCGATCGCAGCGGCGCGAAGCGCGCGCGATGAGCGTGATGCCGATTGAGGCCGGACGCGGGCAGCCCGAGCCCGAGACGCTCGAAAGGGAAGCCGCCGTGCCGAAGGATTGGAAGGCGGCGCTCGACCGGCAGGAGGACTTCATCGAGGAATTGTTGGGAGGGTGAGCGCCGTCGACTAGTCCCCTATTCGTCGTAGTAGAATTTCAAGTCGCGTCGCTCTTTCAATTGGGCAGGTCGGTAGGGTTTGACCTCGCCACACTGGGCGACGGCCTTGGCTCGCATGCGCTCTTCGACTGAAGGATGGAGCGGGAAGTCGTCGCCAACTGCGCGAATTCCCTTCTTCCAGCGGATGCGGAGGGGGCCAAATGCTACCATCGCGTCTTCGCGGTGCTGCAAACCCAGAGGGTCAGGGGCGCGGTTCAAGACGTTCTCGTTGATCTGGATCGACGGCACGCAGTCTTTCAATTCGTCGACCATCCAATCGAGGGCGATATCGCTCAGGCGGGACTCTGCCTCAGGATAGCTTCCACCGATGTCGCTATGACAGCCCGGGAACCAGACCTGCTTCAACCACTTCGGCTCTCGATCTTTGGTCTCAATCGCGGCCGCCTTCGATGCCCATCCAACCCTTGGAAAGTCAGCACGGTCTTCGTCGATCGCTGTCACTGTACCCTCATTAATCAGAATTGCCTTTAAAATTATCGTTTGTTTTCAGCGGCACGATGTACCCTTAATTTTCATATTGTACCGTTAATTGCCATACTGTACCCTTTATTAGCATACGGTCAGTTCTGTGGATAAGTGCTGACAGGAATAGGGCAGGGATTGGCGTGGTCAGCGAGCGTCTTGCAAAACATCGAGCAGCAGTCCTCCGTCCGATCCTGGAACTTGAGAAGAAGGGTGAGCCGATCAGTGCGGCAATCGGAGATGCTGCTTGGGAACTAGGTTTGGCGAAGAGCCACACCTGGTCGCTTTACCGCCGTTTGCGCGAGAACGATGGGCGGGCCGCAGCACTGGAACTCAGTCGCCGGGGGCCGAAACCGGGGTCGAAACGGATCGCGCGAGAAGTCGAAGACCTCATCGATGAACGCCTACGGCGCTATTATCTGGTCCGCGAACGCTCCAGCTTTCTGCGAATTTGGCGTGAGATCCGTTCGGAATGCGAGGCAAAGGGCTTCCAGCCACCGGCACGAAAAACGCTGAAAGCTCGGCTCGATGCAATGGACGAGAAAGAGATTGTTAGAAAGCGCCGTGGTGCCAAGGAGGCGAACAAGACTTTTGCGGCACGTCCGGGCCGGCTTGCGGTTGGAACGCCACTGGAAATTGTTCAGATCGATCACACCTTGGCCGACATCATTTTGGTCGATCACGTGGATCGGCGACCGCTTGCGCGCCCATATTTGACGGTAGCCATCGATGTTGCAACCCGGATCGTTCTCGGGGTCTTCGTCAGCTTTGATGCACCATCAGTTCTTTCGATCGCGCTCTGCCTCGATCATTGTGTGCGTCGGAAATCGATCCACGTCCCAGGGAAGCTGGAAGAATTGGTCTGGCCGACATCCGGCATCCCGAAGGCGATCCATGTCGATAACGCGCAGGAGTTCCACAGCGACGCCTTCTCATCGGCCTGCGAAGATTGGGGCATTGCCGTCGAGTACCGCCCGCCTGGTGCAACGCACTTCGGAGGTCATATCGAACGTTTGATCGGAACGGCCATGGGGGCTGTTCATGTTTTGCCCGGGACCACGCAATCCTCCGCTGCCGAGAAGGGCGATTATGACAGCGAGAAACATGCGGCTCTGACCCTGGCCGAGTTCGAGGACTGGCTTCATCTGGAGATTTGCCGCTACCACAATACCCGCCACGAAGCCCTCGGGCGAACGCCGCTGGCCGCTTGGGCTGACTTGGGCGGAGACACTGCGGGGCGGCAGGTTGTCGATGTCGAAGCCTTCCGGACAAGCTTCCTGCCTTTTGAGTTGCGCCAGCTCGGGCGCACTGGGATCACTCTCTTTGGGGTGCACTACTGGAGTGATGCCTTCGCGTCGTTGGTCGGACGGGGCAGCGGCAAGGTGCAGGTGAAGTACGACCCGCGGGACCTGTCGCAGGTCTGGGTTCTCGTCAATGATGGCCGCATGATCCCGGCTCGGTATCGGGATCTGAGCCACCCTCGGATATCGCTTTGGGAAAGTCGTCGGGCGCGGAAGGAATGGCAAGACAGGCATGGCGGTCGGATCAACGAGAAGGCCTTGTTCCAGGTGATCGACGCGCAGAGACGACTGGCCGAGGCGGCGCGTCAGAAGACAAGGACCGCCCGTCTGGAGAGCGAACGCGAGACGCGGCTTCCCAAGCACCAGCCGCGCCGCGATCCGTCCCGAGAAATGTTCGCCATCGACACTGGTAACCCAGACCTCCCCACTTATCCGATTGAAGAGTTTGATGACCCCAGAAGAAAGAATTGACCGCATCCGCAGCGATCATTGGATCGCATTCGACCGTGCCACGATTGTTCTCAACCGATTGACGTCCCTGATGGAAATGCCGCAGCAGAGCCGGATGCCTGGCCTGATGGTCTATGGCAGTTCCGGTATTGGCAAGACGATGATCGCCAAGCGCATGGCCAGCAAGTATCCGACGCAGTACAACGCAGAACTGGGCATCACGAAGACCCCCATCCTGCTGGTTCAGGCGCCGCCAGCGCCGGACGAGCGACGCTTCTACCAGCACATCCTTTCGACGATCGGGGCGCCGATGTGGGGGCGGCATACCGTGTCCGAACTTGAGGTCCGCGCGCTCAGTCATCTTCGGGATATGGACCTGAAGATGCTGATGATCGACGAGGTGCACAATCTGCTTGCCGGTAGTTACCGGGAGCAACGCCGGTTCCTGAACATGCTGCGGTTCTTGGCCAACGATCTCTGTGCCTCGCTTGTCGTTTTCGGTGTCAACGAAGCGCTCGAGGCCGTCCGCGGTGACGACCAACTGGCCCGTCGCCTGGACGAACACTACCTGCCGCTCTGGGAGGACGACGTGGAGTTCTCTCGGCTCATCCAAACGCTGATTGCCGCGATGGCACTTGAGCAGCGGTCGGGCCTCACGGTTGCGTCGCTTCGGACAATCCTGAAAGTGACGGGCGGTGTGACCTCGCGCGTGTTCATCATGATCAAGTCCTTGGCCATCGATGCGATCGAGACGGGTGAGGAGCGGATCACCGATGAGGCCGTTCAGGCCTGGCAGCCGGTATGGGCGAAGCATGCTTGGAGCATTCCGCGCCAACCCATCGCGGAGTTCGGGTGACCGTGAACCCATTGCCGCGTCGACCGCCACCGGTATCCGACGAGCTTCTCTCGAGCTGGATCGGGCGGTTGGCCCGGGCCAATCATTGTTCCGTCGAAGAGCTTTGCGGCTATCTCGGTTTGGGGCAGGGCAGGGTGCCGGAGCATGCGGGTGACCTTGGGCATGTGAACTGGGCTCGGCTATGTCCGGCGGTTCAGCAGACCCGGGATGAGATCGCGGCCATGACCCTCCCGGACACGACGCATCATCCCGCTCAATGCGTATCTAGCGATGACTTCCAAAGTTGCGCAAACTGCTCGAAACAAACCTCGGGACTGGTCCTGCGCCACTGGCGCTTCGCCTGGTCGCTGACTTGCGAAAACTGTGGTCGACCTCTTGTGGCGAGGCATCCGGCCGATGGTCTATCAAACAGGCTACGTGTCCGCGCCGCTCGGGGCGCGGCATTGCTGAAGACGGCGGTTGCCGCCGCCGATCTGAGGCACATGCAGCGGATCAGCCATACGCTGTGCCTCTTACAAGTACTTGAGTTGGTATACAGCGTGCCACTCACGTCGCGGTGTCAACTGGAGCGGTCAATAGCACTCGCAGCTGTCGATGTCTGCTCAGCCCGTCCATTATTGGGAGTGGCCATCTTGCTGCGCGGAAATGAACAAGCATTCTGGGATCTCCGACGCGCCTTTCCTCAGCGCAGACGTTTGATTGAGAAGGTGCGCAAGCTGTCGATGAACCTCGATATGCGACTTCCGCGAAGACGTCGGCAGGAAAGCAGTCCCGTTGACCGATCTGCCAGGGCGACGTCGCCCAAAAAGACGTCTGCGCAGGCCCTAGACGCTGCCCGTCAGGCCATCTCCGAGCTCGGTGCCGATGCAGATCGTCAAGCGCTTCTGGCACGAGCCGATGCAATCTGGAAGCGCCAAAGCTGTGTCAGCCACTGACGCAGCGCCCTGTGGATATATTGCAATTAAGGGTACAGAATCTGCCGAAAACGCTTCCAATCCGCAGAATCTGATTAATTAGGGTACAGTGACACCGGCAGCGAAGCCGAGCGACAGATCGCGTGTGGCCCGAGATGGGATGCGCCCGAACAGCACGGGAACTGCTCCGACTGCTGTGAGCGATCCGGCGGCAAGACTTCCGAGAAAGCCGAGCATTATCGGAGACAGATTTTCCATGGGCGGGCCAGATTATCCTTCGGCGTATCTCGAAAAGACTTCCGTCGACCCGTCCTTGCGGATGAGGAAGACATCATAGGCCTCGCGGTCGTCTTCTGGCCCCATGCCGGGCGAGCCGTAGGGCATCCCCGGAACAGCGAGGCCGACGGCGTCCGGGCGCTCCTCGAGAAGGCGGCGGATGTCAGCGGCCGGTACATGGCCCTCGATCACGTAGCCGTCAATGAGCGCGGTGTGGCAGGAGACCATGCGCTGCGGCACGCCGTTGTCTAGCTTGAAGCGCACGAGAAGCCCGCCGAAAATGTCCTGGCCGGTCGGCACAAACCCGTTCTCTTCGAGATGTTTCATCCACGAGAGGCAGCAGCCGCATCCGTTGGTCTTGCGGACGTCGATCGCCGTTGCCTCTGCGAGGGCCTGGGCCGCTGGGAACAGGGCGAGCGTGATGGCAAGAGCTTGGGTCATGCGTTTCATGGGTCAGAGCCTTTCGGTTGTCGTTTTGGCAATCTCGCTGCCGAGGTTTTCATTCAGAAGCGCCCGCGCCTCGGCCAGACGCGAGAGCGCGGCGGTATCATCCGCATCGCTCTCGGCCGCTTCGGCGAGCCGGTCGTCAGAGAGGGGGTCAGTCGGGCGCCCATCCACGAGCACCTCATAGTGCAGGTTCGGACCTGTCGCCGTGCCACTCGCGCCGACGCGGCCGATCACGTCTCCCGCCGCAACGCGTTGACCTTGTGCCAAGTCTTCCGGCACGGCGCTCAGATGCGCGTAGCGCGTCATGGTGTCGGAGCCGTGCAAGATTTCGACCACGCGACCATATCCGCCGCGCCAGCCGATGAAATTGACCCGCCCCGGTGCCGTCGCTTGAACCGGTGTCCCACGTGCCGCTGCAAAATCGACGCCGGTGTGCATCCGGACGTTGCCAAAGACCGGATGCGTGCGGCGCCCGAACACCGAGCTGAGGCGCGCACCCTCGACCGGCTGTGCGAAGACGCGCAGCACCTCGCCATCGACGTAGATCGTCGCCTGACCGCTGCCATCGTCAGGCCATACGATCTCGTAGAGCGAACCGCCGATGTCCAGTGCGGCGAAGGCGAGTTCGGGCTGTCCGATCCTGTCCTCGCCGACCCGCGCCTCACGCCAGAGAAGCCTTAGTGTTTCGCCGCCGGCCATCTCGCGGCGGAAATCCACGGTCCCACCCAGCATCTGCGCAAGGTCCACGGAAAAACGGGCGGGTATGCCGGCTTCGTCGAGTGCCGCGAAGATCGAGCTGTTGATCACGGCTTCGCCGGCAAGGGTTACGATCTCCGGATCCGGAGCCACGACCTGTGTGGACAACTGCTCGCCGAAAACCACCTCGATCCGAACCCCGTCCTCGACGGCGAGTGAGACGGTGCGGGGGCTGCCGTCCATGGTCGAAGCAACAGTGACCGAGTGCCCCGGCCGCAGCCGTCGCAGATCGTATTCCGCGCCAAGCGCGAGGGCAACTTCGGCTCTGTCAGGTGCCGCAAGACCAGCTTCAGACAGCAAGAAATCGAGCGTCTCGCCAGGTGCAATGTTGCGCGACCATGTCGACAGGGGTGGCTCGATCGCCCGCATGGGCCTGTCGGCAAACGCGACCTGCAGAAGGGGCAGGGGGCCGATGTCGGGTGCATCTTCTGCCCATGCCGTCGCGGGCAGCGTCACGGGGATGTCAACGTTCTGGGGGGCTTCAGGACCTTGGGGCATCCAATTACCTGCCAAGGCAAGTTTCGGCGGCACGGGTTCTTTCGAGAAAACACCGGAGATGACGATAGCTGCCCCGGAAACCGTCCCCGCAATTGCGACACAAGCCGCCAAAGTTCTGAGCCTCATGTCGCCCCCTCCATTTCTTCTTCCAGCGCGCGGCGAATTTTCGGCACCGCGAATTCTCTGGGTTCGTGATAGTCGATCATGGTGACGAACCGCCCAGAGGCTGCGAACAGGAAGACGCTCGCGCTGTGGTTCATCGTGTAATCGCCGCTCTCCGTCGGCACCCTTTCGTAGGTGGCGTGGAAGCCGTCCGCGACGCGCGCGATCTGCTCTTCCGGTCCCGTCCAGCCACGTATCCCAGGATGGAAGTAGCCGACGTATTCGGCCATCGTTTCGACAGTGTCGCGCTCGGGATCGACCGTGATGAAAACCACGTTCATCTCGTCGGCCTCGTCTCCCAGATCGTCGAGCCATCCCGAAATGTCCGAGAGCGTGGTCGGGCAGACATCGGGACAGTAGGTGAAGCCGAAGAACGCCATCGTCGGGCGACCGATCAGGGTTTCTGGCCCGACCGCGTTGCCCTCATGATCCGTCAGACGGAAATCCATTTCGGTCAGGGCCACAGGCCGCTGCCCGACAGGTTCGGGTCCACCGGGTCCATCGACCTGCCACCAACCGACGAAGAGCATCAGGGCGACCGCCCCGACACCAGCCGCGCCGTACCCCAGGATCGCCCGTCGCCGCATCAGTCCTCTGGCCCCCGCGCGGCGATGCCGAGGATCGGCACCTCGACCGTCACTTCGCCTCCGTCGTCGAAAAGCAGGGTCAGCGGAAAGGTGTCCCCTTCCGTCATCGGTTCTTGTAGCCGCATCAGCATTGCGTGCAGGCCCCCCGGTTCGAGCGCGACGCTCTCGCCCGGGGCGATCGCGATCTCCCCCGCCGGGCTCATGGAACTCACACCCTCGGCATTTGTCTTCGTCTCGTGAATTTCGGGCATCATCGCGAGCGGAGTTGTAAGGCCGATCAGCGTCACTGGCTCGTCGCCAGTGTTGCGGATCGTCATGTAAGCGGCCCCGGGACGGTTCATCCCGATGGAGGCGCGGGACCACGCGTTCTCGACGACAACATCCTCGGGTCCGGCCAGCGCGGGCGCTGAGAACCCTCCAAGGGTCAAAAGCGCCGCCAGTGTGCTGGTCAGAATATACTTTTTCATCGTTCTGATCCTGCCCTTTCCATTCAGCTTTGCGCGGCAGCGACTTCGGCAGCCACCAGACGACGCAATTCTGCCTCTCCGAATGGATCGAGCGGCTTGCCGTTCACGAAGAATGTGGGCGTCTGGCGAATTCCCACGGTCTCGACGTCGGCACGATCCTGATTCAGGATCGCCACCACGTCCGGCGCTAGCATCTGCGTGCGGGCGGCTTCCGTATCGAGGCCCGCCGTTGCGACGATCTCCAGGATCAGTCCCGGCTCGGGTGCTCCGTGCGACGCCCATCTTGGCTGTTCCCGCAATACCACTTCGAGAACCGGCTCAAAGACGCCCTGCATGCGCGCCGCCTCGAGCACGCGGATCGCTTCCTCGGATGCCGCGCCGTGGAAGGGCGTGTAGCGGATCACGACGCGGACAGCATCCCCATGCTCGGCCATGATGTCCTTCACGATGGGATGAAAGGCGCGACAGGCCTCGCAGGCCGGATCGAAGAATTCGACGATCGTGACGGGCGCATCCGCAGGCCCGAGGATGGGCGAGTAGGGGCGGATCATCGCCTCCGCAAGTTCCGGAGCAACGGGCTCCGCTTCGGCCACTGGGCCGGGGCGGTTTGCAAACCAGGTGGCTCCGCCGAAACCGGCGGCGCCGAGGGCAAGAACGGACAGGATCAGGCCGCGTCGATTCATGTTCGTGTGTCCTTTAATGAAAGGGCCGACAGCGCCCCGATCAGCGCGAAGGCGGCGAGCGCCATCAGCGGGATAGGGATGCCGAAGACCAGTTGGTTGTCATCGGTGCAAGAGGGGCCGGTGGCCGTGCAGGGCAGGACGCGTTCGGGAACAAGACCGACGTACAGCCCCATGTGCCAGAGGGCGATTGCGCCGCCGCCAAGCGCCAATGCGATGCCGTAGCGCCCCACGCGGCCGTCCCGCCACCAAAGGCCGAGCCCGAGGACAATGGCCAAGGGGAACATGAAGGCGCGCTGGAACCAGCACAGCACACAGGGCGTCTGCCCCAGCACCTCGCCGATGAAAAGCACGGCAAGCGAGGCGACGAGCGCGATGATCCACGCCAGCCCGAGGGCTGTTTCTCCGGACATACGGTTCATGTCGGTCAGATCCTCTCTTCCAGATCGGCGAGGATCTCTTCGGCGGAGGTGCCGTAGGGCCACGAGTCGGCGAAGCCCGCGTCGGGATCGAAGAGGAACAGATGCGACGTGTGGCCCATCGTGTAACCATCCGGCGCCGCAGCCTCTTCGACGCGTTCGAAGAAGATCGGAAAGGTCTCGGATGTGGCGGCGATCTGTTCCGGCGTGCCGGTCAGCCCGATGAAGCCCGCATCGAACAGCGGGACGTATTCGGCGAGTGCTGCGGGCGTGTCTCGTTCAGGGTCGATTGTTATGAAAATCGGCTGGACCTTGGCGGCATCGTCGCCCAGACCGTCCATCACCGCCGCGACCTCGGATAGGGTCGTCGGGCAGACGTCGGGGCAGTTGGTAAAGCCGAAAAAAACCAGCATCCAGCGCCCCGCAAAGTCCTCCTCGGTTCGAACCATACCCTGGTGGTCCGTCAGTTCGAACTCAGCGAAAAAAGGCGGTTCGGCGTCGGTTCGGGCGCTATCGGCACGATAATCGGACCAGAGCAAAAGCCATACGAAAGCAAGCGCTGCCACGCCTGCCAAAACCCAAAGAAACTTCTGTGCCGATGTAAGGGACAATCCTGTTCGCCTGATTTTGATTCTTATTGCCTGTGCGGATACATCCTCTAGCCGCTAGAGGTTCAAGCACGAAATCATGGTATAGCTTGAACTCACGCGTCTGTGAAACCGACACTTGTTTATTCCGACGGCAAAACCTACACAAACTGTATCTTTTTCATGGAGGCGAAAATGCTCACGATCGGTACTCTGTCAAAGAAGACTGGCACGAAGGTGCAGACCATCCGGTACTACGAACAGATTGGGCTCATGCCCGAACCTGGCAGGACCGAAGGCGGGCAGAGGCGCTACGACAATGCACAGCTCGACCGGCTGTCCTTCATCCGCCATTCGCGACAACTCGGTTTCTCGCTCGATGCGATCCGCGAGCTGCTCGACCTCAGCGACCATCCCAACCGGCCCTGTGATGAGGCTGATGCCATCGCGCGTCGCCAGCTCAAACAGGTGGAGCAGCGCATGGCCCGCCTGAAGGCGCTGCGCACGGAACTGAAACGCATGGTTCACGAATGCAGCGGCGGGCGGACGGGAGATTGCAAGGTGCTTGAGGTGTTGCGGGACCATTCGGAATGCTTGACCGAACACGAGGAAATCGGGGCCTGAAGGAATTCAGCCAACATTCCGGCTGGAACGCAGATCAGCCGCAGAAGTTAATGTGTCGTACAACACAAGCTGGAACCACAAAATGGCCGCTAGACAAGATTCAATGGAGAGACGGACGCTTTGGATCGTTCTGGCGCTCAATATCGGTTTGGCCGTGGCTTTTTTCGCAACAGGCGCCTTCGGCGACTCAAGTGCCCTGATCGCCAACGGGCTCGATAACCTCTCCGACAGCTTCGTCTACGCGATCAGCCTTTTCGCTTTGTCCCGATCCGCCAAATGGAAACGCGGGGCGGCGAACGTTTCCGGCGGGCTGCTGATCCTGTTCGCTGCAGGCATCCTCTACGATGCGTGGCGCCGCTACATCGGTGGGTCAGATCCGCTCGGGACGATCATGATTGCAATGGCCCTGATCGCGGCGGCTATCAACGCAGTCTGCGTTTGGCTGCTCGCTAAGCTCAAAAATCCAAACGTCAATATCCGCGCGGCCAACACCTTCAGTTACAACGATTTCGCCGCGAACCTCGGGATCGTCGTGGCCGGTGGCCTCGTCGCTTGGCTAGGAACCAACTGGCCGGACCTTGTCGTCGGTGTGATCGTCGCCGGGATCGCGGCCTGGGGCGGTATCGACATCCTGCGCGACGCACACGGCGAACACCACAAAGCGGTTCACACGGACAAATAGTTGCGGGAGATTCTTTCTGAAAGAAAGGATTGAAGCTATAGTGACTATAGCAATTAGTCTTGTTCCAAGACGATTCGAGGAGCGACCCGTTGCAGATGATCGACCCCCTACTTGTACCCACCAAACTACTGGATTTTGATGCCGCGCCTCTTGCGCGTCTAATTGAGAACCGCAGCTGGCGCGGCTTATCCGAATACGATCGGATCGGAGCTGCCTATGATTTCGTTCGGAATGAAATCGCGTTCGGATACAATCGAGCTGACGACATCCCCGCATCCGAAGTGCTTTCCGACGGCTACGGGCAGTGCAATACCAAAGGCACGCTCTTGATGGCGCTGCTGCGTGGTGTCGGCATTCGTTGCCGGTTGCATGGGTTTACGATCCATAAAGGCTTGCAGCGCGGTGTTGTCCCTGAGCTGGTGTATCCGCTTGCTCCGCAGGAAATTCTCCACTCATGGGTCGAGATCGAATTTCAAGGTGCCTGGATCAACCTTGAAGGCTTCATCCTGGATGATGCCTTCCTCAAAGTCCTGCAAACGTCTTTCTCGGACACGGACAGTCTCTGCGGGTATGGCGCGGGCACGGATTGCCTTGGCGCGCCTCCCGTTGCCTGGAACGGAGAAGATACCTACATTCAGAAAACCGGCATCGTGCAGGATTTCGGCGTGTACGATACGCCGGACGCCTTCTATTTGTCCCATGAGCAATCCTTTGGATGGCTGCGTGGCGCCCTTTACCGTCATATAATTCGCCACTGGATGAATGCGCGCGTACGTGGTTTCCGCAGCGGCCGCCTGAAGACTGACCGACGCGCGACACACGCGCACGCGGAGCCTGCCAATGCCACATGACCACGGGCACGCGCATATCGATCCGGATTCCGGCGATCGGCGGGTTGCCATCGCCATCTGGGCGAACGGGCTTCTTACCGTTGCGCAAGTCGTCGGGGGCATATTCTCGGGCAGTCTGGCACTGATCGCCGATGCGCTGCACAACTTTTCCGATATGGCCTCGCTTGTCATTGCCTTCGCCGCACGCAAGATCGCGCGCCGCCCAGCCGATGAGCGCATGACCTTCGGCTATGGTCGGGTCGAAATCGTCGCAGCCCTGGTTAACTACACCACCCTGATTTTGATCGGCTTCTACCTGATCTACGAAGGTGGCATGCGCATGATTGATCCACCCGAAGTCATGGGTTGGACCGTCGTCATTCTCGGTGGAATTGCGCTTGTGGTCGACACGCTGACCGCAATGCTGACCTATTCGATGCAGAAGGGCAGCGTGAACATCCGCGCGCTTTTCCTGCATAACCTGTCGGACGCGCTTGCTTCGGTCGCGGTTATCGTCGCTGGGTCGCTGATCATCCTTTACGACATGCGTTGGGTCGATCCTGCCATCACCATCGGCATCGCCATCTACATCCTGTATCTGTCTTTCACTGAAATAGGCGGCCCAATCCGAACCCTGATGCTCGGGAGCCCGCCGGACATCGACAACGAGGCCGTCGTCGAAGCGATGCGGAAAGTCGAAGGCGTCGCCGACGTCCACCACGTCCATCTCTGGCAAATGCAAGAGCACAAGGCTGCGCTCGACTGCCATGTCGTCGTGGCAGCCGAGGGGTGGTCGAAGATTGAAGAGATCAAGAGCGCGATCAAGAAGCGGCTGAAGGGAGAATTCGGCATCAGCCATTCCAGCCTCGAATTCGAGCACGAGGATCGCGCTCATCAGAACGCCGATCTCTATGGTCACGGTAATTCGAGAGATGGGGAGGAAACTCATACTCACGAAAAAAGCTGACCGAGCATGAGGATATCATTTCCTCATTTGCGACGGCAAGTTGACGTCGACCAACGTCAAGTGGACTGATGAACCTTTGCATGAGCAACTGGCTGCGAAGGGCAGTAGCGAAGGTCTGAGGCGGATACACTACAGGGGTATCACGTCCAAGTTACAGAATGTCACTTGACCTCCCCTTGCTGGAAGGTTGTAGCAGTAACTGTATGACCTGCGTTTTTCGCCTTGTTTTGATTCTCATGCTGACCTTCGGTGCAGTGACTGCGCCGGATATGTCGTCGGCCAGTATGTCAATCACGGCTATGGCGCAGATGGAACCCACCGAAAGCGCGGATGGCCGTTGCGGCGGGTGCGATGCCACCGGATTTGCTGAGGGCACTGCCTGTGAAGGTGGGTGTCCTGTTCCTTGCGGCTCCAGCGGTACTTCTGGCCTCCTTGCCAAGATGCCGTCAGCGCGGCTCACGAGGCCTTTTGGTACTGCCGTCCGGGGTGCCGAACCTCTGATCTCACTCGGCACGAATCCGTCGCTTGATCCATTCCCTCCCAAACTGCCTGTCTGAACCTGAAACCGGCCTCGCCTGCTGCGAGGCCTGATTGTTGCCTTGGCCGAAGCTGGCTGAGTGCGCCCCTTTCAGATCAAGGCAGTTGCGATGATCCTCCACAGACCGATTTCACGAAGGCACGTGCTTCGCACAGGTGCCGCATTCACAACCCTATCCGCTCTATCACCTGCACGAATGGCAATGGCCGATCCAACTGGGGACCCATTCGTCCTACGCGCGGCATCCGGACAGGCCGCCCTGCGCCCGTCACCATACGGCCCGACTAATGTCTGGAGCTATAACGGGTCCGTCCCCGGTCCTGAAATCAGGGTCCGGCGGGGCGACCGCGTGCGGGTTCTGGCTCAGAATGGGTTGGATGAAGGGACCACAATCCACTGGCATGGCATTCGCACGTCCAATGCGATGGACGGAGTGCCGTTCCTCACGCAAGACCCGATCCCGGTTGATGGCGATTTTCTCTACGAGTTCGATGCGCTGGATGCGGGCACGTTCTGGTACCATCCGCACCAGCGCAGTTCGGAACAGGTCGGACGCGGCCTTTACGGGCCACTGATCGTCGAGGAGGCGGACCCGATCCGCGTGGATCGTGACCTGACCTGGATGCTGGACGACTGGCGCATGACCCGGGACGGGCAAATTGCGGATGACTTCGGCAACCGCCACGACGCGACGCACGGCGGTCGTATTGGTAATTCCGTGACCATCAACGGCCAGATACCCGACCGCATCGCGGTGCGGTCCGGTGAGCGCATCCGCTTGCGGCTAGTCAATGCGGCGAACGCGCGGATATTCGGGCTGGATTTCGGTGGTCTTGCACCGGTTGTGGTCGCTTTGGACGGTCAACCCGTGACTCCCCATGCCCCTGACAGCGATATTGTGGTGATCGGACCAGCCATGCGTGTTGATCTGGTGATCGACATGACTGGCAAGCCCGGAGAAGTCGTCACCGTCACCGATGTGTTCTACGACGGCCTCGAATACCGTCTGGTCGACCTCGTCTATGGGCCTGACAGGCTGCGGGACAGTGTGCCGGATTGGTCGATGGACCTGCGACCCAACCCGTTGGCGGAACCGGACATGGCGTCGGCCGCGCGACATCAGATCGTCTTCAAAGGCGGAATGATGGGGCAGATGATGATGGGCGGCGGCATGGGGTCGATGATGGGCCAGATGCGCGAAGGAAACATGTGGTTCATCAACGGCGAAGCCGCGACGGGTCACATGATGGACCCGTCGCTGGTCCTGCCGCAGGGCACGTCGCACGTGTTCGAGATGGATAATCGCACGGCTTGGCACCATCCGATCCATTTTCATGGACATTCGTTCCGTGTGATCGCCCGCAACGGACAACCGACTCGGTATCGCGAATGGCAGGACACCGTCCTGATGGCACCCGAAGAACGGGTCGAGATCGCGTTCGTCGCGGACAACCCAGGCGACTGGATGTTCCACTGTCACATCCTGGAACACCAGGCGGCGGGCATGATGGGCGTCATCCGTGTCGATCCTGACACGACCAAAACCTGAAAACTCACAGATCACTGACGACGGAAGGGAAAGAACCGATGAAAAAGATACTTGGATTTGCCAGCCTCGGCACCGCAGGTGCTGCCGCTGTCCTTGCGATGAGCCTGAATGCCGCACCGGTCGCCGCGCAGGAGGTCACGCTCTACAAGAACCCGCAATGCGGATGCTGCGAAAGCTACGCGGACTATCTGCGGGAGAACGGTTTCACGGTGGAGGTGAAACCGACCCACGATTTGGCGCAGATCAGCCGCGAGGCTGGTATCCCGGACGATTTTCAGGGCTGCCATACCGCCTTTCTGGACGATTACGTTGTCAGCGGTCACGTGCCGATCGATGTCGTCAACAGGCTGCTCGAAGAGCTTCCGGAAATTGCCGGTGTGACCCTTCCCGGTATGCCGATGGGGTCGCCGGGTATGGGCGGCGCAAAACAGGAGCCGTTCAAGATTTACACCGTCGAGGAAGGTGTGAGCCCGACCGTATATGCGGTCGAATGATCAATTACGCGGTCTGGTGCGAACCCGTGCCAGATCGGCTTCAAGGGAAAACAAAGGATGAATTGTATGATGATGAACGGTGAAATGATGGGCGGCGGCATGATGATCGCGATGGGCCTCGTCTGGTTGCTGATCGTGGGGGTGCTGGTGCTCGCGGCGATCGCATTGGTCAAATACATTCGCTCGGACCGCGGAAAATAGAAATGCGCCGAAATGCGGACTAAAGGTGCCAGCAGCGGCGACAGCCTGTTGTCGATCGGGTTGGTCTGGGCGCTTTGCGTCCTGCTTGTCCTGTCGTTGCTCGCGGCACTCATCGTCCTGTGTAGGTGGCTCGCAATAAGAAGGCGGAAACTTAGTGAAAAACACGATTAGGCTCTCGGCTGTCCTGCTCGCCACAACGGTTTTGCCCGTAGCGGCGCAGAGCGACGTGCGCATGGGTGAGCGCCTCTATCAAGAGAATTGCGCCAGTTGCCATGGGGCGAACCTGCAAGGGCAACCTGAATGGCGCACACGATTGCCGAGCGGCAAGTTGCCTGCCCCACCGCACGACGCCTCCGGCCATACCTGGCATCACCCCGACCGCATATTGTTCGACATCGTGAAACACGGACCGGCGGCGATTGTCGGGAACGGCTACGAAAGCGACATGCCCGGATATGAGGGCGTACTGACAGACGGTGAGATCACGGCAATCATCGACTACATCAAGAGCACATGGCCCGACCGGGTTCGCGCGTCGCAGGAAAGCCGCACCCTCGCGGATGAGCAGGCGCAGCCATGACGCAAGAGGTCGTCGGCAAAACCGAACCCGTATCACGGCGCAGAATCTCCGGGTTCTTTCTGGTGCCGCTGATAGCTTTTGCCCTCATGGTCCTGTTCGGTTGGGGGCTTTTCAGGGGTGGCGACGATTTGCCGTCGGCACTTCTCGGCAAATCTGTGCCCGACTTCGCGCTGCCCCCGGTGCTTGGCCGCGAGGAAGGTCTTTCGACACAGGACCTGATCGGCCACGTCTCGCTCGTGAACGTCTTCGCCTCGTGGTGTGTGCCTTGCCGCGCCGAACATCCGTTGTTCATGGAACTGAGCGCAACAGACGAAGTGCCGCTTTACGGGATCAACTACAAAGACCCGCCCGATCAGGCGCGCGCCTGGCTCGACGAGTTGGGTGATCCCTACGCGCGCATCGGGGCCGACATCAACGGACGCGCCGGTATCGAATGGGGCGTCTATGGCGTGCCCGAAACCTACGTCATCGCGCCCGACGGCACCATCGCCTACCGCCATGTTGGTCCGATCACACGAGCAATCCTGCAGGAAACGCTGCTGCCGATCGTCCGCGACCACAAAACCCAATCCGCCAAGGAGAAAACGCCATGAAAAATCTGAAACCGCCGCTGATCGCCTGGGCACTGTCCGTCGGCGCGGCTTTCGCGACACCGCAAGGGTTTGCACTTCACGACACCCCGCAGCCTGTCGCCAATGTGCGCTACGAGAAAGATGACGGCAGCCGCGGAGACATGGAAGATTTTCGCGGCAAAGTGATCCTCGTGAATGTCTGGGCAACCTGGTGCGTCCCCTGCCGCGAAGAGATGCCGACGCTCGATGCGCTTCAGGCGGAACTTGGCGGCGACGACTTCGAAGTGGTTGCCCTTTCCATCGACCGGGCCGGATCACAAATCGTTCGGCGTTTCTACGACGAGATCGGTGTCACCAATCTCAATATGTATGTCGACCAGACCATGCTTTCGATGACCGCGCTGCGCACCGTTGGCCTGCCGACGACGATCCTGATCGACGCGCAGGGGCGGGAGCTCGGGCGACTGGTGGGCCCGGCCGAATGGGATGATCCCGAGATGGTGTCCTTTTTGCGAAGCTTTATTGAATGAATCCCAGCAAAAGTCCACTGCTCACCCTTGACCTTCCAGTTACTGGAATGACTAGCTTTTAATCATCGAAAGGACTTTCCGGATGACCGAAATATCACCTTCCAACATTGCGGGTGCCGCCAACATCGAAAACGCAGGAAATTGGCCCCGGTGGTTGACGCGCAGACGATTGCTGTTCGTCGGTGCGGCAACCGTGATGGGGGGCGGCATGGCCCTGAACTGGGGATGGCTCACCGCGATCGGGCTCGCGCCTGTTCTGGTCTCGCTGGCCCCCTGTGCCGCGATGTGCGGCCTGGGTCTGTGCATGAAGGGCGGGTCTGGAAAGGGATGCTCCAACTCGCCGGACGGGGCGTCTCCCGACTGAGTTCTTTCGATAACCACACGATCAACCCAAGGAGAAAACCATGAGAAAAACACTTACAACTTTCGTCGTTGCGACGGCCCTTACCGCAAGTGCATTTGCCG
Organism: Sulfitobacter sp. THAF37; assembly: GCF_009363555.1. Lineage (NCBI taxonomy): Bacteria > Pseudomonadati > Pseudomonadota > Alphaproteobacteria > Rhodobacterales > Roseobacteraceae > Sulfitobacter > Sulfitobacter sp. THAF37. The sequence continues at coordinate 134,012 of NZ_CP045373.1, read as the reverse complement.
TCAGCGCCCAAGAACAGACCACGCCGGAAACGGGCGAAATGATGCAGAATGAGGGGGCCATGCAAGGCGGCATGATGGACGGCGACATGATGGGCATGATGAAGATGATGGCCGAAATGAAACCCATGATGGAAGCCTGCACCGAGATGATGGCGTCCATGACCGAGAATATGGACGGCGGCATGATGCCGTCGGAAAAGTCTGACGGCTAGATTTGCCCAAATGTCTGTCGGTCAACGGATCGGCAGGCATTTATTGTAAGGATACAAGAATTGACAGCACTGACACGGCGCGCCGCTTTGGCGATACTCGCGGCCACGATTTTGTCTCCGGCCTTCGCCAATCATCCGGGGGAAAACCTGGATGCGCGCATGTTCGAGATGGAGCCCTACTTCCAGGCCATCGATGCAGCGCAGGCTCCGAGTTTCGAATTGCAGGATCCCGAGGGGAATCCTGTGCGCCTGTCGGATTTCAGCGACAAGGTGATCATCCTGCACTTCATCTACGCCAATTGCCCGGATATCTGCCCGCTCCACTCCGAAAAGATCGCGGCCATACAGACTTCGATCAACGACGGGCCGATGAAGGAGCTTGTGCAGTTCATCTCGATCACCACCGATCCGGTGAATAACACGCCGGACGTGCTGCGCGATTACGTGGATCGGCATGGACTCGATCCGAGCAACTGGGTCATTTTGACCAAGCAGCCTGATCAATCTGATGACGCAACGCGCGTTCTGGCGCGGGACTATGGGCTGGAGTTCACGATGACCGCCGACAGCGACATGATGATGCACGGAGCGGTCACCCATGTCGTGGATATCGGCGGGCGGTTCGCTGCAAAATTTCATGGCATGGAATTCAAGAACGTGAACCTCATCCTCTATGTCAGCGAGTTGATCAACAACGCACAGCATCGACGCCGGGAGCCCAGCTGGTGGGACCGGCTGACAGGTGTGTCTCAATGAGTGTCTTTGCGACTGGCGTCAGGCTGTCCTCGACAGACGGAATTTCCCTGACAGCTCTGCGTCGGTATTTTTCGGTGATCATCCCGGCCAATCTGATCTGGGAGTTCGCGCATATGCCGCTCTACACGATATGGAACGAGGGCACCTGGGGTGAGATTGTCTTCGCAGCCGTCCATTGCACGGGTGGTGATATCCTGATCGCCATGAGCGCGCTGATGCTTGCCCTCATGCTGTCGGGCCGGGGCTGGCCCCTGGTCGCCTCAACGCGGCGGTCTGTGACCGTCCTGACGGTGGTGTTTGGACTGGGATACACGCTGTTCAGCGAATGGCTCAACATCGTGATCCGCGCGGCCTGGGCCTATTCGGACCTGATGCCGATCATTCCGGTCCTCGATGCGGGCCTGTCACCTGTTTTGCAATGGATCGTGGTCCCGCTGGTCGCGTTCTGGTGGGCCGTGTGGTCCTTCAACACTAAGCGAGAAACATGATGGATATTTCCGGCATCGGCATTTTCGCGGCCTTCCTTGCGGGGGCCATTTCGTTCCTGTCGCCTTGTGTACTGCCACTGGTGCCCGGCTACGTTTCGTACATTGCGGGGCAGCCGGACCTGCGTACGACGCGGTCGGTTGGTCTGCGGGCACGTGCCGGGGCGCTCGGATTGAGTGCCTGCTTCGTGCTGGGCTTTTCGACGGTCTTCGTCGCCCTCGGGGCCGGGGCCAGCGCGCTCGGGTCGCTGCTGCTGACATGGCGCACCGAGCTGAATTATTTCGGTGGCGGGATCATCATTCTGTTCGGACTGTTCATGGTGGGTATCTTTCGTCTGGATGCGTTCTCGCGCGATACCCGTTTCAATCTCGACATTCCCGGCGGTCGCCCGTTTGGGGCCTACGTGCTGGGACTGGCCTTCGCCTTTGGCTGGACACCTTGCATCGGACCGATCCTCGGCGCGATCCTGACACTCAGTTCGACCTCCGGCGGCATGTCGGACGGCATCTGGCTGCTGTCGATCTATTCCGCTGGTCTGGGGGTGCCTTTCCTGCTGGCTGCGCTGTTCACCGACGCCATCGCCGCGCGGGTAAGGCAGATCGGCAAGGCCGGTCGCTGGCTCTACAAGGGCGCGGGTGTTGCCATGATCATCATGGGATTTGCCATCATGACCGGGCAACTGTCACGGTTTGCATATTGGCTGCTGGGGACGTTTCCCTTTCTCGCGACAATCGGCTGACGAACTTCGAACCAGCTCTTGGCGCGATGGCTGGTAAGTGGGGATCATCTCCACCAGTCAAAAAGGTCGTACACGCCGCGCCTCTGTAGAGGTCGCGGGGCCGTCAACCGATCAGGTAGACCCGGATCGGCATCCAGATACCCATGACCATCATCATCAGGTTCTCGGTGAGCGAGACGAACCCTAGTGGCACGTTGCTGTCTCCCCCGACGCAGGCGCATTTCAACTCGCGCTTGTCGATGTACACGGCCTTGAAGACCGAAACCGCGCCGACGGTGCCGATGAACAAGGCCACGGGTGCCGACAGCCAGGTGAGCGCCCCGGCGACCATGAGGATACCGGCGAAGGCCTCTCCGAAGGGATAGAGATAGCCGTAGCGCACCCAGCGGCGCGCCAGCAGGTCGTAATTCAGGAACATGGTCGAAAAGCTCTCGACATCCTGAAGCTTCTGCACTGCAAGCAAGCACATCGAGATCGAGACGAACCATTCCAGCGCGCGCAGGCTGAGGATGGTTCCAAAGCTGTACCATGACAGGCCGAGCGCCATCAGAAACGCGACGGCAAAGATCGCGATCACCGGCTGATAGGAGGTGTCCGAGCGCTCACTTTCCGGCGCGTCGAGGCCGAAATGGACCCGCAGATCGTCGTAGCCGCCAATCCGCTTGTCGCCGATCCAGGTCTGCGGCGTGGTCTCGACCCCGTGCTTTTCCATGAAGGCATCGGCTTCCTCACGTGTCGTCAGGTGATGATCCTCGACCTCGTACCCTTCCCGTTCGAGCAGGTCTTTGGACTTGAGACCATAAGGGCAAAGATGATCCTGCATGACCATCCGGTAGAGTTGGGCTGATTTCGATGCGTCTTTCGGCATGGTGTTTCCTCCAGTTTCTGGTTCAGGCACCGCAACCGTAATATCCGCGATACCCTGCACGCAGACCGGACCCAAGTTCGAGAACGAGATCGGCGTCCTGCATTTCGCCACTATTTGCGTCCAATGTGCCGGTTCCGCTCGGCGCGCTCAACGCCACTGTCATGCCCTCCGTGCCCCAAGTGCTTCCGGCGTCGCCAGCCTCCAGCCGCACCAGATCGCCGCTGATCTTGGCGAGAGCTACACTCCCACCGTCGATGCGGCCCACCGCCAGCGCAGGCCTGCTTGTGGTGGTGTAAGTGAACGTGCACGCGGCGCCGCCGGGAAACATCTGAGCAATGTCCTCCGAAGTAAGAAATTCGAGGTCGAGAATGCCGACTTCCGGGGTTGATAGCGCCTCGTCGAGGCTCACGATCTGCGCCGGTCCGCTTTCTGACTGTGCCGGACTGTCACCGTTGGCGTCGATATCGTTCACCAGATAACGCATCTCGGCGATTTCCTTGTCCTGCGCATAGATGATCTCATCCGCCAGCTTGCGCACGCGCGGGTCCGAGATATCGGCGCGGCTGGAGGTCATGATCGCGATCGAGTGGTGCGGGATCATTGCCCGCATGTAGCTGGTGTCGCCCACCGTCACCTGGCTGCGGACCAGCCAAAGGGAGGCGGCAAAGACCACAGCGGCACCGATGAAGATGGCGGCGTTAGCCATCTTGCTGGAATACATCGACAGCATGAAGCCCAGCATGATGATCGCCATGGTGGCACCCATCAGGAGAGCCATGTAGGCCCGCGTTTCCGACCAAAACACATGCGTCCAGAGGTAGGTATTGAGATACATCAGACCGAACATGACGACGGTAGATGTGGCGATCATCGCGAAAAAGCGGCCATATGACATGAAGTTGTCCTCTCTCGAAATCGTGAAGTCTAGAGGTGGAACAACTTTCCCGCGCTGGAATGTTCCGAAATAGCTGCAGCCAGTCGCACCTTATGGGTGGCGCGGCCCGCTGGGGGACAGATCGAAGCCCGCTTAATCCGCTGCCCTTGCGGTCCGGGTCTTACCCTCTTCCATCGCCAGATCTGCGAGAATCGGGCAATCAGGCCTGTGATCGCCAGCGCAGGCATCGACAAGGTGCGACAACGTCGCGCGCATCTCGGTCAGTTCTGCGATTTTCCGGTCGATCCGGTCGAGGTGTTCCTCGGCGATCTGCTTGACCTCCGCGCTGGCGCGGTCGGTATCGGCATAGAGTTTCAGCAGGCTCCGGCAGTCCTCGATGGTGAAGCCAAGCGCACGCGCTCGCCCAAGAAACGCCAGCTTGTGGACGTCGCTCTGCCGAAAGCTGCGATAACCGTTCGCGCTGCGCAGCGGCTCGACCAGCCCGATGTCCTCGTAGTAGCGGATGGTCTTCGCAGGAAGGCCGGACAGGTCGGCCACGTCTCCGATATTCATGATCGTCTTCTCCTTGTTTTCATTCAGCCGGAACGGGGGACAGGCGGGGGTCGGTCACAGCCTTCGCCGCCTCGTCCATCGCCGGGCGCACACGGCGCAGGCGCAGCGCGTTCGTCAGTACGAAGACCGAGCTGAGCGCCATCGCCCCCGCCGCCAGCACCGGCGACAGCAGCAGGCCCGACACCGGGTAAAGCGCCCCCGCCGCAACCGGGATCAGCGCGACATTGTAGCCGAAGGCCCAAAACAGGTTCTGGCGGATGTTGCGCATGGTGCGCCGCGATATTTCCAGCGCGTTGACCACGCCGCGCAGGTCGGCCGACATCAGCACCACGTCGGCGGATTCGATGGCGACGTCAGTGCCGGTGCCGATGGCGATGCCCACATCCGCATGGGCAAGCGCGGGCGCGTCGTTGATGCCGTCGCCGACGAAGGCGATATGCTGGCCCGTGCCACGCAGTTCATCCAGTGCCGCGACCTTGCCGTCCGGCAGCACGCCCGCGATCACGTGGTCGATGCCCGTCTCCCGCGCGATGGCTTCTGCCGTCTCGCGCTTGTCGCCGGTGATCATGGCGACCTTCAGGCCGAGATCGTGCAAGGCGCGGATGACCGCGGCGCTGGACGGCTTGACCGGATCGGCTACGGCGATCATGGCGGCAACGCGTCCGTCGATAGCGGCGTAAAGCGCGGTACGGCCCTGTTCGGCCAGGCGGCGTTCCGCGTCCGCCAGCGCGCCGATGTCCAGCCCTTCGCGGGTCATCAGACGGTCGGCCCCCACCAGCACCTCGCGGCCCGCGACCTCGGCCCGGACACCGTGGCCGGTGATGGAGGTAAAGTTCCGCGCCTCGTGCCCGGCAACGTTCTCGGCCTCTGCCGCCCGCAGGATGGCCTCGGCGATGGGATGTTCCGATTGCGCTTCAACTGCCGCGACCAGCGCCAGCACCTCGGCCCGTTCAAAGCCGTCGGCCAGCACCAGATCGGTCAGTTCGGGGCGTCCTTCGGTCACCGTGCCGGTCTTGTCCAGCGCGATCACATCGAAGGTAGAAAGCTGTTGCAGCGCATCGCCCTTGCGGAACAGCACACCCATTTCGGCGGCACGGCCGGTGCCCACCATGATTGAGGTCGGCGTGGCCAGCCCCATCGCGCAGGGGCAGGCGATGATCAGCACCGAAACGCCGGCGACCAGCGCAAGGGACAGGGCGGGCGACGGCCCGACCAGTGGCCAGATTATAACCGTCAGCAGCGCCAGCGCCATGACCGCGGGCACGAACCACAGGGTGATCCGATCCACCAGACCCTGGATGGGCAACTTGGCCCCCTGCGCCTCTTCGACCATACGGATGATTTGCGCCAGCGTCGTATCCGCCCCCACGCGCGTCGCGCGGAACTGGAAGGCGCCGGTGCCGTTGACGGTCCCGCCGGTCACGGGATCGCCCACGGATTTGGCGACCGGCACCGGCTCTCCCGTGATCATGCTCTCATCGACACGCGCAATGCCTTCGGTCACCTCGCCGTCCACCGCGATCCGCTCTCCGGGGCGCACGAGCAGGATGTCGCCCGCGGCGATGCGCTCGATGGCCACGTCCTCAGGCTCTCCGTCCACCAGCACGCGGGCGGTCTTGGCCTGAAGGCCCAGCAGCTTCTGGATCGCTGCGCCGGTGCGGCCCTTGGCGCGCGCCTCCAGCCACCGGCCCAGCAGGATTAGCACGACGATGACTGCCGCCGCCTCGAAATAGACGGCACGCGACCCTTCGGGCAGCAGCGCGGGCGCGAATAGCGCCACGAGAGAATAGAGATAGGCGGCAGAAGTGCCGACCGCGACAAGGCTGTTCATGTCCGGCGCACGCTTGAGCAGGGCTGGAAACCCGCGCGTGTAGAAGCTGCGCCCCGGCCAGAGCAGAACCACCGTGGTCAGGACGAACTGGATCAGCCAGCTTGCCCGATGGCCGATCGTGTCGCCGATCAGACCATGCATGCCGGGGATCAGGTGCGCGCCCATTTCCAGCAGGAACACAGGCAAAGCGAGCGCCGCCGCCAGCGCGGTTCTGAGGGCCAGCCTCCGCGCCTCTTCATCCTTGCGGACACTCGTGTCTTCCGGCGCGCTGTCCAACGGCAGGGTCGCGGGATAGCCTGCGTCACCCGCCGCCTTTAGCAGGTCGGCGACCGCGACCGCGCCTTCGACATAGGTCACCGTCGAAGTTTCCGAAGCCAGATTGACGTTCACGTCCAGCACGCCCGGCACCGCCGCCAGCGCCTTGTCCACCCGCCCAACGCAGGACGCACAAGACATGGAGGCCACGTTCAGGCGAGTGCTCTGCTTACGGGCCGGATAGCCAATCTGTTCCAGCTTCTCGACGATGTCCGAGATGCGCTCCGGCCCGTCGATCTGCGCCTGGGCCGTCTCGCTGGCGAGGTTGACGCGAACGTCGCTGACACCCGGCAGGCCGGAAAGCCCACGCTCCACCCGCCCGACGCAAGAGGCGCAGGACATGTTTTGAAGGGAAATTCGGACGTTGTGCGGACCGGACATGGAAATCTCCTGATTCTGATCCTGCCTCACATAAGGGTTCCATTCACTGGAAGGTCAACAGGTGCATCGAGGAATTTTTCGGGCATTGACCTTCCCATAGGGGAACGCCCTAGATAGGAGCGGTAAGAAGGAGATCGTGATGATCAGGTTCAGCGTCCCGGACATGAACTGCGGACATTGCACCGCGTCGATAGAGAAGGCCATTGTGACGATAGACCCACACGCGACGGTCACCTGTGACCTGACTGCGCGTTCCGTCGAGGTAGATAGCGCATTGGATGAAAGCGCGCTGAAGGCAGCGATTCACGATGCAGGCTACGGCTCGGAGCGACTGACTTAGTCCCGGCACTTCCGGTCATTATTGAAATATTCCCTGCCATTTTCGCGTCTTTTGTCTGACTGGTGAACGTTGCTATGTACCTATTGCGCAACAGTTTTGAGCGCTTGCAGCGAGAATTCGCCTGCCTCGCTAGAATGTGCCAAACCTTCCCGCGCTGTAAGCGTTGACTAATTTGTCAAAATGTCCAATTTACCATCCATGAGAATGCGTGTCGCCATTTCAACATGGGTGAGAGTCCTCACTTGCTTCGCTTTTGCGTTGGCGCTGGTTCTGTCTCCACCTTCTGCGGCACACGCGGCCTCGGGAATGCATGATGGTCAGCATTCTGGATCGATCAGCTCCCTTCTCAGCGAACCGACAGTTGGTCAGGGAACTGATATCCACGCCGACCACATGAAACACCCGGCGACAGTTGACGTGGATGACATATCCTCCGACATGGGTGAAACAGAGCATCAATCAACTCAGTGTTGTAACGGAATATGCATTTCTGTCGTCATTCCAGACGCAGACTTGGTATTCCCGGATCCTATTGCTGCGAAAGAATATATGATCCTGAGCGGTCAGACGCATTCCGTCGAAACATCAGGGTTTCTGCGGCCCCCTCGATTCCTGATCTGAAACGGCGCCCAATCCGGGTGTGAGCCTTGCGCAGACTCTGCGTGAGACATCGTTCATCAATCAGGATACCTTCATGAAAATTCATCTACTTATGGGGGCTTCGGCCCTCGGGCTCGGCGCATGCGCCTATGAGCCTACCCCTTTGCCCTCCGTTGCGACACAACAGGCTGTCGTCAACGCGACCGTTTCGTCTCCGATCAGCTATCAAGATCCATTGGCTGGCTACACCTATCGTGGTCCGACAGGCCCCCGTGATTGGCGTTCCGTCAATCAAGAGCAGACGGAGGGCAACTGATGCGGGTATCTAAGATTCCGCTGGTTCTTGGCTTTCCCCTAATTTTGGGTGCCTGCGCTACCGCAGTACCGGGTATCTACACGGAACCGAAAGCCGGCTTCGCCAACATTTCCAGCCAGGTCACACCGGCCATCGGCAAACGGACGGCCTTCGCCGAAACCCAGGCCGAAAACGAAGCTCTCAAGAAACAGGTGCACAGCATGGTGCATCGGAAGACGATCTCGGCCGATACGGCGGTTCAGGTTGCGCTGCTGAACAATAAGGGTCTGCAAGCGTCTTACGCCAATGTTGGCCTCTCGGCCGCTGAGGCTTGGCAGCAATCGACGCCGGAAAACCCGATCGTCTCAATTGGTGTCTTGGGAATCGGTGCGCCTGAACTCGGTGCCTACAGGGCGATCGAAGGGCTGATCCGGTCGAACGTCCTCGATGCCACCACGCGTAAACAGCGTATGGCCATTGCTGATGCAAGCTTCCGGCAGGCTCAGCTCAATGCCGTGAACGACACACTCGCACTGGCAAATCAGACGCGAAAGGCATGGGTCGATGCAGTCGCCGCCTTCGAGGCAGTGAGTTATCTGCGGCGCGCGAAAGCGACCTCTGACGCCGGCTCTGAACTGGCGATGAGGTTGGGCGAGACCGGCGCACTCAACAAAGCTGGGCAGGCCCGCGAACAGGCATTCAATGCCGAACTGGCGGGGCAACTTGCACAGGCACGATTGAACGCCACTCGGTCCAAGGAGGCTTTGACCAGGTTGATGGGTCTCTGGGGCACCGAAGTCGATTACTATGTGCCAGATGCCCTTCCTGCACTGCCGCGTTCTGTCGGCCGTGTGACCGACATCGAGGCCAAGGCGCTCCGAAACCGGGTGGATCTGCGTGTTGCCAAACTTGGCCTGGAAGCGCAGGCCAAGGCGTTTGGCCTGACCGATCAGACCCGCATTGTCAGCGATCTTGAGTTCATTGCCGGATTCGAGGCGGAGCGGGAAATTGAGGACGGAGAAACGGAAACCGTGACCACCCCTCAGGTGGAAGTGGAGTTCGCGATCCCGATCTACGACACCGGCAAAGCCCGGATGCGCAAGGCGGAGTTGTCTTACTTACAAGCGGCCAACGTGCTCGCAGAGAAGGCCGTGAACGTCCGGTCCGAAGCGCGGGGTGCTGAAGCCTCCTATCATGCCGCATACAAAATCGCGCGCCACTACCGCGACGTTCTGGTGCCGCTACGCACGACCGTCGAAGAAGAGGGTTTGCTGTCCTACAACGGCATGATCACCAACACGTTCGAGCTGCTGACGGACGTGCGCGAGAAACTTGGCGCATCCCTGGAAGCGGCAAATGCAAAACGCGAATTCTATATGGCACAGGCCGATCTGACCGCCGCGATCTATGGCGGCGGCGAAGGCGGCGGTGGTGCTGGTGGAGAAGGCGCAACGCTTGCCGCCGGTGGCGGCGCAGGACACTGAAAGGAACTGACATGTTGAACAGACGTCAATTACTCGGAGCCGGCGCCGCAGGTGCAACGCTGGTCTCTTCAAAAGCCTGGGGTCAAACCCTGAACATGGGCCTCCCCGAAGCCGCGCAGATGGACAGTGCGGCAACGGCGATTACGGCGCGTCCGTCGTCAGGGCCGGACTACACACCTGTGGTCACGCTGAACGGGTGGACCCTGCCGCACCGGATGAACAACGGGGTCAAGGAATTTCACCTCGTCGCCGAACCGGTAGAGCGCGAACTTGCAGACGGCATGATTGCGCATTTGTGGGGTTACAACGGCCAGTCCACCGGTCCAACGATCGAAGCGGTCGAAGGTGACCGGGTCCGCATCTACGTCACCAACAAGCTGCCGGAAGGCACCACGGTGCATTGGCACGGGCTCATCCTGCCCTCGGGCATGGATGGGGTCTCCGGGTTGAGTCATCCCAGCATCCCGCCAGGGAAAACGTTTGTCTACGAATTCGACTTGGTGAAGTCCGGCACGTTCATGTATCACCCCCATGGCGACGAAATGGCGCAGATGGCGATGGGGATGATGGGCATGTTCGTGGTCCATCCCAAGGATCCCACCTTCATGCCGGTGGATCGCGATTTTCTGATCATGCTGAATGCCTTTGACATCGATCCCGGCACATACGTGCCCCGCATCATGACGATGACGGACTTCAACCTGTGGACGTGGAACAGTCGGATCTTCCCCGACATCGATCCGCTGGTCGTGAACAAGGGCGACAAGGTGCGCGTGCGCGTCGGCAACCTGACGATGACAAACCACCCGATCCACATGCACGGCTATGACTTCAAGGTCACCTGCACGGATGGTGGCTGGGTGCCGGAGGCCGCGCAATGGCCGGAGGTTTCGATCGACATCCCCGTGGGCGCGATGCGCGCCTATGAGTTCGTCGCCGATCACCTGGGCGATTGGGCGATTCACTGCCACAAGTCGCACCACACGATGAATGCCATGGGTCACGATGTGCCGACGTTCATCGGGGTCAACAAGAAGCCGCTGACCCAAAAGATCCGTCAGTTCCAGCCGGAATACATGCCCATGGGCATGTCCGGCATGGGGGACATGGCGAAAATGGAAATGCCGCTGCCTGACAACACGATCCCGATGATGACGGGTTGGGGGCCCTACGGCCCCATCGAGATGGGCGGCATGTTTTCGGTCGTAAAGGTGCGGGACGGCATCGACGCGGACGATTACTCCGATCCCGGCTGGTACGAAAATCCTCCGGGCGAGATGGCCTACGAATGGACTGGCGAATTGCCCGAGTTCGCCTCGAACAACAGTCCCAAGACCATTCTCACACCAAAACCAAACTCGGAGGGCTGAACGGCCCTTCGTCGACTCCAACCAAACCAAACCTACAGGAAAACCAAATGAAAAAACTTCTTCTGAGCACCTCTCTCGTCCTTTTCGCTTCAACTGGGGCTTTCGCTGACGTTGGTCATGCCAAAATGGCCGTCGGTATGCCCGGCCATACGGCAAAAGTCGACCGGTCGATTGATGTAACCCTGCTTGAAAACGACGAAGGCGAAATGCTGATCGAGAGTGAGGAGATGACCATCAAGCAGGGTGAAACCATCCGCTTCAACATCACGAACAAGGGTGAGCTGGAACACGAGTTTGTTCTCGACACGCTGGAAAATAACGCCGAGCACAAGATCGAAATGGCCAAGATGGACATGGAACACGACGACCCGAACCGTATCCGTCTTGATCCGGGTGCCACGGGCGAGGTCGTCTGGACGTTCGCGAATGCTGGTACGTTCGAAGCCGCGTGCCTGATCCCGGGTCACTACGAATCCGGAATGCACCGTGCGGTCTCAGTGGGGGACCAGATGGCTCAGGCTGACGTGGAATATACGAGCGGGACCATCAAGAAGATCGACGCCAAAGCCGGCAAGGTCACAATCATCCACGGCCCTCTGGTCAACCTCGATATGCCCGCGATGACGATGGTGTTCCGCGCGGACGAAGCGATGATGGCCAAGATGGCGGAAGGTCAGGACATCGAGTTCGTTGCCGACCGGGTCAAGGGCAAGCTTACTGTCACGCAGATGAAGTGAAGATAGACAATGGGGCCGAGGCGAACACGCCCGGCCCCAACGCTTTGAGGCAATAAAATCAAGCGTTAAGGAGGTAGCCGAGCAGTATGAATTTCCTGATAATCTGCACCACCGCCCTTGTGCTCGTCTTTCCGGCTTTCTCAGTGAACGCTTCCAGTGGCAAAGGCCAGCAACCTCATGCGCGGGCCTTCGAAGTGCCTGGCCATGATGCGATCGGGAAGCCCGGTGTCGGTTCCTCATTCGACCGGACGATCGAAATATCCATCAGGGAGACAGAAAGCGGCTACATGCTTTTCGAGCCGGACGCGATCCAGATTGAAAAGGGATCGGTCGTTCGGTTCTTGATCGGAAATACAGGCGCTCTGGATCATGAGTTCTTTCTCGGCTCCTTTGACGAAATTGCGAAACATCAGCAGTGGATGCGCGAACACCCCGATATGCAACATGATCGCGCCAACTCGGTTTTGATCCCAAGTGGACAAAATGCCGAGCTGATCTGGGAGTTCTCCGATATGACGAACCTGGAGTTCGTATGCTTGATACCCGGCCACCGGGAAGCGGGCATGTGGGGCGTCATCATCGTGCACGATCACCTTGCGCCGAAATCCAAGGGTTAGAGTTTTTGATGTCACTCCTGGACAGGTATCACGTGCTTGTACACAACGTATCTGCCGCGTTTGGGTACGACTACAGCGATGCGACGCCAGACTGGGTTCACCCGTTCATTCATCTGATACTGGTCTTGGCACCCGCGCTGCTGATCACTGTCGGCTCATATCTTGCTATAGGCGGCATTCTCAAGCTTTGGAAGCGCCGTCAGGCCCCTACGTTCCACCCCGAACCCATTCGGGGGCTTGAAGGCAGTCTTTTCAGCACGGTCCTGCGCTACTCCAGAAGGCAGCAGGCATTGATGATTGTGGTCAGCCTCATCGCGATGCCTATTCTATATCTGACCCTCGAACTGCCAAAGCAGATCGTAAACAACGCTTTGGATTCTGATCGTTTCCCCGTTGCCATTTTGGGACGAGACGTCGATCAGGTCGTTTTCCTAATGCTTCTCTCTGGTCTCTACCTTCTGGCGATCATCTTGAATGGGCTAAATAAATACGGCCTCAACGTGTTCAAGGGGTATGTAGCTGAGCGTTTTCTGCGGCGCTTCCGCTTGCTGGTCTATCGGCAATGGCGCAGCGATCCCGACTCCCGAAACCAGAGCGAAATCGTCCCTATTCTCGCACAGGAGGTTGAGCCCATAGGTGGCTTCGCGGCAGATGTCCTCACGCTGCCAATCCTACAAGGCGGTACACTGTTGACGATTCTGTTTTTCATGTTCGTTCAGGACCCTGTGTTGGGTGCCGCCGCACTGACCGTGCTGCCAGTTCAGCTCGTGCTGCTGCCCAAGCTACAGCGGCGTGTAAACGCCCTTTCACGTACAAGGATCAAGGAAGTCCGACAGCTCGGCAGACAGCTCAGCGAACAGTTGCATGAACGGCAGGTCAATTCGACCGGACTGCTACCGGCCGGAGCGAGTTTTAGAGAGCTTGAGCACGTCCGCAGGAAAATTTTCCACCTGAAGTTCTTCATCAAGGCCCTCAACAATTTTCTAACCGCGCTGACCCCATTCCTGTTCTACTCATTGGGAGGATATTTCGTCATCGAAGGGCGTATTACACTCGGTGCCCTGGTGGCCGTCCTAGCCGCACACAAAGACTTCTCGGCACCGCTTAAAGAACTCTTCAATTACTATCAGACGCTGGAAGACACGCGGATCCGGTACCACGAAATCACGACCTTTTTCAACAAATCGATCCAGCAATCCGCAATTGTTCAAGCAGACAACACCATGCCGCAGGAGGTCAGTCAATTCGAGCAAGCCCCACTGAGATGCCCGGCTTCGTCTTTAAAAAGGCAGGGGGCCATCGCAACATCATGAAAGAGTTTGATAGTATGAAATGGGCAGCGATATTTTTTGCTCTGGTCGCCGTCGCTGCAGCAGTATGGTTCATTGTGCAACCGAGCCACACTCGGACGGGCGCCCAGAGGCAGGACAGCATCGCGCTTCCCGCGGGTGCTCTCGCTACTGTCAAGCTACCAAACAGTTTCACAGAGCAGGAGCAAATCGGCGCAAGCGCTTATGATGCGGTCTGTTCCGCTTGCCATGGCCGAAACGCGCAGGGCCAAGATGGCGTCGCTCCTCCGCTTGTTCACAAGATCTATGAACCCAGCCACCACGGCGACATGGCGTTTGTCCTCGCAGCGCAGAATGGAGTTCGGGCGCACCACTGGAAATTTGGCAACATGCCAGCTGTTGAAGGCGTGACGCGATCAGATATCCTTGCTATCGTAGCATACATTCGAGCTTTGCAGCGGGCCAACGGAATCAACTAAGCACATTCGTCGGACGAAAGAATGGGAGTTGCCTCACGGTCAATTAGCATTCGGTTTGCCACAGAAAAGCAACAACCGGTGGGAAAATTCTGTTCATGATTAAATGTTCTGCTGCGTCGACTCTGATCCTTGGTGCATTGTTCGCTTCGTCCACCGCATCATACGCGGAGGAAACCGGTTTATTCAGATTGACCGACCGCGGATCACCTGTTGGCATCAATGCGCGCGAACCATCACTCGCACCCTTGTCGGATGGCAGGGTTTTACTGAGCTGGACCGAAGAAAGCGGAACCGAAGCGGAAGTTCGCATGGCCATCCTCAACGGCAGTGAGTGGTCGGACGTCCGCACAATTAATGTATCGTCAAAGACTTACATCAACTGGGCCGACTTCCCTTCGGTAGTGGCGCTTGCTGGTGGCGGTTTGGCGGCACAATGGCTAGAGTTGAATGGACCGGGCGATTACCAATACGACGTCAAAATCGCTTTTTCCAAAGATGAAGGCAGAAGCTGGACGGACCCGGTTGTCCCTCACGATGACAGGTCTCAACGTGAGCATGGTTTTGTTTCGTTGGTACCCGACCAATTTGGTGGATTGACGGCGCTGTGGCTGGATGGCCGGGAGTATGACAGTCAGACAGAAGGCGACAGCTTCGAAAATGCGATGCAGTTGCGCGCGCGGCAGATCAACTTTGACGGAACGATGCAGCCAGAAAGCCTGTTGGATGTGCGCACCTGTACCTGTTGCCAGACTTCTGCAGCGCGGACTGCATCAGGCGAAATCGTGGCGGTCTATCGTGACAGAACCGCCGACGAAATCCGCGACATATCGGTTGTGCGCCAAACCAACGGGGAATGGACGCAGCCCGCCACGATTCATAACGACGGATGGGAGATCGCCGGATGTCCCGTCAATGGCCCGGCCATTGATACGATGGACGACAAGGTTTCCGTTGTCTGGTTCACTGCAGCCGAGAACGAGCCGAAGGTTCATATTGCCTTCTCGGACGATGGCGGTGCGCAGTTCGACGAACCGCTCCGCATTGACCTCGGCGCAGCCGCGGGTCGGGTGGACGTCCTGCAATTTGCAGATGGCAGCGCATTGGCGCTCTGGATCGAATATGTGGGAGGCGGTGAAGCGATCGTCATGTGCCACGTAACGTCAGATGCCGGATGTGTCGCGCCTCAGGCGCTCCACATCAATCGAGGCGGCGGATCGGTCGGTTTTCCGAGGATGGCGCTTGGCGGAACCGGGGCGTTTGTGGCCTGGACGCAACCAATCAGCGGCGCGGACGGCAGTACCACCATTCGCGTCGTTGAAGTCGCTCTGACGCCATAGGTTTCAAGCATTCATCTCGATTCCCAATGCCTCCTTAATGCTGTTGCCCTTATTCTGCGGCCTGCCCGAGGGCTAAATCAGGCGCTGTACCGGCCTTCTTGAGGCTCCAGCCTTTGATGATGGCATAAACCGCCGGAATGACGATCAGGGTCAGCAAAGTTGACGACACCATCCCGCCGATCATTGGAACGGCGATGCGCTGCATGATCTCGGATCCGGTGCCGTGCGCCCAAAGGATCGGCATCAGGCCGGCCATGATTGCGACAACTGTCATCATCTTGGGACGAACGCGGTCTACTGCGCCCACCATGATCGCAGCGTAGAGCTCGTCGCGGGTCAGATCCCGGCCGTCTGCGCGGTCACGCGCTTCATTCAACGCCTGATCGAGATAGATGAGCATGATCACACCGGTTTCCGCCGCTACCCCGGCCAACGCGATAAACCCGACGGCCACCGCAACCGACATGTTGAAGCCCATGAACCACATGAGCCAAATGCCGCCCACCAGCGCGAAGGGCAGCGACAGCATCACGATCAGCGTTTCCGTCAGACGGCGGAAGTTCAGGTAAAGCAGCAGAAAGATCAGCGCCAGCGTTAACGGCACAACTGTGGCCAGCCGCTGTTTCGCACGTTCAAGGTACTCGAACTGCCCGCTCCAGCCCAAAGAATAGCCGGGGGGCAGGGTGACGGAAGCCGCGACCGCCGCCTGCGCTTCGGCCACTGTCGCGTAGCCCTTAATTGTGAGATGAGAAATCCAACGAAATCAACAGCTGTGCTTTGCCCTTAAATATGAGATTTTGCCTTTAATTCCGATATTTTTGCTCTTAAACCTGAGACAGGGTTCACAGACATTTGCGGCAAATATCGATGGATGATGATGGCGAAGACTACGTTGCCGTTGGTGCTGAAGAAGCGCGCAGGGCCGCGGTGCTGCGTCCCCTTGTTCAGGCCTTTCTCAAAGGGACTGGCAGTCTGGAAAGTGGCATCAATGACGCCGTTTGGGAGCTTGGTGTCAGCAGGGCGACGGTCTGGCGTTGGGTAAAGCGGTTGGCGGAAGAGGGTGGGCGCACCAGCGCTCTGACGCCGCGGAAACGGGGCCGCCCGACCGGGACGATCTTGATATCCAGCAAAGTCGAAGCGGTGATCGAAGAGCACCTTCGCCGTTATTTTTTGCGCCGGGAGCGTTCGAGCCTGTCGCGCGTCGTGACAGAAATCCGCAGCGCGTGCTGGCAACAGGGCCTGCAGCCACCGACGCGGCGGACGGTTCAGCGTCGTCTGGATGCAATGAATGCCCGCAAAGTTGCGAAGGCACGAGAGGGCGCAAAGGCGGCCCGCCAGAAGTTTGCGCCGGTCACGGGTGAAAACAAGGCAAATCATCCTCTGGAAATCGTGCAAATCGACCATACGCCCGCAGACATTATTCTTGTCGACAGTTTTGAGCGCCAAGCAATTGGCCGGCCTTGGGTCACGCTGTCGATCGACATCGCAACGCGGATGGTAACCGGATACTACACTTCTCTTGAGGCTCCTTCGCGTCTGTCTGTGGCGCTTTGCCTGACACAGGCGGTTGCCCCCAAGGCGCAACTTCTGACGGAATTGGCGTGCAATATTCCTTGGCCCGCACAAGGCAAACCGCAGAGTGTCCATGTCGACAATGGCCGCGATTTCCGGTCGCGGGCCTTTCGGTCGGCCTGTGCGGAATGGGGGATCGATCTGGTCTATCGACCGCCGGGAAGTCCTCACTTCGGAGGTCACATCGAACGTTTGATCGGGACGATGATGGGGGCGGTTCACCTCCTGCCGGGCACAACGCAATCCTCGGTCACGACCAAGGGCGACTATGATGCCGAAGGCATGGCCACGATGACGTTGAGCGAATTCGATCGTTGGTTTGCTTTGGAAATCTGCCGTTACAACAACAGCATTCATTCAAGTCTTGGCTGCACGCCCGTTGCCAAATGGGAGGCGCTCTCAGAACAAATGACGGGCGATATCCCATTTGATATCGAAGCCTTTCAGGTGAGTTTCCTGCCGAGCGAACTGCGCAAGATCAGGCGTGACGGCATCCATCTGTTCCAGATACGGTACTGGTCCGATGCCCTTGCAGGCCACATCGGGCGCGGGGATGGAAAGGTGGTCGTTCGCTACGATCCTCGTGATATCTCAATGATCTGGGTCGAACTGGACGATGGCCGATTTGTTGAGGCGCGGTACAGAAATCTGGAAATTCCGCCCGTGCCACTCTGGGAATATCGCGAAGCCATGAGGAGGGCTCGGGCCCTTGGCAAGTCCGGGTCCAATGAGCTGGTTCTGGCTGAGCTGATCCGCCAGCAACGCCAGATCGAGACTGAAAGCCGGGGCCTGACGAAGGCCGAACGCCGATCCCGTGAAAGAAAAGGGACATTGGAGAGCGCCAACTCGGCCGTCTCGTCAACCGAAGGGCTGCGCGCGATCGATACGGGTGATACATCGCGCCCATTGTTCAAGGTGGAGAGATGGTGAATTGAGGGCAGGGACAACTGAAGAAGACGGCCGGATCGCCCTCATTCAATCGGATATCTGGATCGGCTTTCCACGGGCGGAACAGGTGTTGGACCGCTTGCAGGGCATGATCGAAGCGCCACGACAAACCCGTATGCCTGGGCTTCTTGTGCATGGCGCCTCCGGGATTGGAAAGACGATGATTGCCCGAAACCTGTCGCGCAAGTACGCACCAGAATACGATCCGGCATCAGGCATCACCCGCACACCGCTTCTGCTGTTGCAAGCGCCGCCCGCACCTGATGAACGGCGGTTTTACCTGCATATCCTGGCCGCCGTTGGCGCCCCGGCGACGGCACTGAGCGCCCGCGCTCAAAATGTGGCTTCCCTCGAAGTCCGTGTCATCGCGCTACTGCGTGACCTTGGCCTGCGGATGATCATGATCGACGAGGTTCACAACCTTTTGGCCGGGACCCACCGCGAACAGCGACGCTTTCTCAATGTTCTGCGGTATCTCAGCAATGAACTCGAAGTGTCGCTGGTCTGCCTCGGGGTCAGCGAGGCTGTCGATGCCATCCGTGGTGATATCCAACTTGCCAGGCGGCTGGACGAACATCACCTGCCAAACTGGCGCGATGATGCCGAGTTCTCGGATATGATCCAGACACTCATCGCGGCAATGCCCCTCAACAAAAAATCCAATCTGAAGGTCAAGTCGCTCAAGCAGATACTTGCACTGACCGGTGGGGTGACCTCGCGCATTTTCGCCCTAGTCAAGGATCTTTCCATCGAGGCCATTGTCACCGGTGAGGAATGCATCACCGATGACGCAATCGCAAAATGGACGCCGGTTTGGTCGCGCCATGCGAACGCCCATCGGCGGCTCGAGAAGACCGGCGTGTGACGCTGCGACCGCTGCCAAAGACTGTCGCACCGCTTCCAGACGAGTTGTTGTCAGGTTGGTTGTCTCGGTTGGCTGCGGCCAACTACTGTAATGACGCGGAACTGCTGGCTCATATCGAAATCGATACCACGCATGGCACCGCCTTGGACTTCAGCATCGACGCGGCTGCGGCAGAGAAGATTGCCAATGCCGCACGGGTCGCCCCAGATGTCGTGCGATCTTTGACCTTTCCGGCAATGACGCCACGAGAAGCATCGCTGACGGCCCAGATGCCATTCCAGCATTGTCTGCAATGCTCCCGAGAGGGCCTTTCGCTCAGGCATTGGAGGCGGGCCTGGGCATTCGACTGTCGGGTTTGCGGGACGAGACTTGTGCAGACCCTCGGCAAAGCCGGTGACGAACCAATATCCGACAAACTGATATACCGAGCGCGCCGCGGGGCAGGGATGCTTGAATGCGCCGCGCGATCGCAAGGCCCCAGGCAACTTCGGCGCGCAATGCGCGCAGTCACCTTTGCCATGTCACTCAAAACCTTCCACGGGGAGCCCTTGTTCGCTCTTCAGAGCCACAGACCGGAAGTGAGGCTGTTGTGCCTTGCCGCAATCGCCGCCGCGCGATCTCATCCTTGGCTAAGGCAGCCATCGTCAGCTCCGCCATAGACGACTTTGCCAAGGTTGCTCTCTTGCGCGCCTTCGAGAAGGAGCATCGATTGCTAGCCGCGGTCGATCACATCGCGCAAAGGCACGCGAGAAGCAAAGGCCCCATGACAGCCGAATCTCGCAATTAAAGGCAAAACTCAATGCCGAAAGCGTCTCGTCTCAGATTTAAGGGAAACGCGACATCGGCCTTGCGAATATGAGGCATCCGGGTGAGCGAAGCGGCAGGCTGCTGGTGCGCGGCGATCCACGATATCGCCTGGAACAGCCAGCCATCACGGTGCCAAGGATCGTCACCCTCCGCCAACGTCAGTTGTTTGATCGCTGCAGTCGCCTGCTCGGCATTGGCAGCAGGTCCCGGCACCCCCGCACCGCTCAGGATCTTGGCGACGTGGCGATATTGGCCGAGAACTATACGTGCAACCTGTTCGGCGAGTGCGTCCTCATCATCGATGGACCACGCCCAGCCGTGGCAGAGTTCGCCATGATCTATTGGAACGAGTTTGAGAGTCATGGGCACGCCGAGCCATTGCCCGAACTTGTAGGGGAGCAACCCAGCCACGATTGACATTCATGGTCGAATGGCAATTGTCATCGCACCTTTCTCTAGGCAGTGGTGGGTAGCGGATCGGTACCCTCGCTGAGGATGGTCAGATAGGCGCGATAGCTGAAAACACGCCCCCGCTTCCTCCCAGTAATCTCCTCAAGAATTCCGAAGCGTTGGAGGTCGGCGAGGGCCGCGTTCACCGTCGGAGCCGACAGACCGGTGTACTCGACCAGTTGGTTCGCGGTCAGGAAGGGGTGCTGCTGGAACAGTTCATGGATACGCAGTGACGAACCGGCGCGATCGCTTTGCGCTGAAATGCGCTCGCGATCCTCCTTAAACAGGTCAACAATCCGCGTGGCGGCATCAAATGCCTGGTTTGCCGTATCCGCCACGCCAGCGAGGAAGAAGTCAAGCCAAGCCTCCCACTGACCATGCTCACGAACCTCCTGGAGCAGGCGATAGTAATCAGCGCGATGCGTCTTAAGAAACAAGCTCAGATAGAGGAGAGGCTTTTGCAGCACCCCATTGACGCAGAGGTACAATGTTACCAGCAACCTGCCGATGCGGCCATTGCCGTCGAGAAAAGGGTGGATGGTTTCAAACTGGACGTGCAGCAGTCCTGCCTTGATGAGAGCAGGAAGGCGGGACTGGTCGTCGTGCATGAAGCGTTCAAACGCGCCGAGGCAATTGTCCAGTTCCGTGACGGGGGGTGGAACGTACAGCGCATTACCGGGACGTGTCCCTCCGATCCAGTTCTGGGAGCGCCTAAACTCCCCGGGGTCCTTGGTGCCGCCACGTCCGCTTTGCAGCAAACGCGCATGCATCTCGCGGATTAGCCTCAGGGACAGTGGCAAGTCTTCGAGGCGCTCCAACCCGTACATCATGGCATCGACGTAGTTCGAGACCTCGCGGATGTCATCGATTGGCTGGCCCGCCTGTGCTTCGGTCTCGAAACGCAGCAGGTCTGTCAGCGTCGATTGCGTTCCTTCGATCTGTGAGGAAAGTACGGCCTCCTTGCGGACATACATATAGAGGAACAGTTCCTGGCGCGGCAGAAGCATCGTGATGCCATCCAGCCGCCCTAAGGCGCGCTCCGCGAGGCTGAGTCGGTCGAGAAGCCCCAGTACGTCGATTGTTGGGACTGGAGGCAGGGGAGGTGGTACGAAGGCGCGGACCGTCTCTCCTGCAACGGGGGTTTCGACAAAGCGGCCAAGGCGTTGGTTGGGGTCTGAATCGGTCATAGCTCACTATGATGCCCCTCTTTTATTTAAGCAATACGGGCTTCGCTTAAATAGTGGGTAGGCTAAGATAAGCGGGTTTAATTAACGTGGTGAGAGTAGGTCAGTGGCAATATGAGCGGGTTCATGGCAGCTTCCTACTGCTCTCGGTTGCAGGAATCCTTCCCGATGCCTGTGCGGAATAGCCTCTTCCAGAGAACACCATCGATCACGAGTCGCCAATCGAGACCTTTCGGCTCATTGGCCCGCATTACGGGCGTCCTACGCGATATGGCAGCTACGCGCACGACAACTCGGATGGCTGAAGAAGGCCAAAGGTCGTATCTGTTACATTCCGAGTCGGGGTTAGTTTCATCAAATCGGCGAACGGAATTCGTGGGTGCTTGTTGTCCATAAATCATCCTGCCCTTTGGTCAGGACCGCGCCCTACTCGGTCGGCTGCATGCAGCCGCCCTCCCCGAGCTGAAACGCTGCCTCTCCCTGCGACGTACCGCTGGCCGTGCCGTCTCCTCCGGAGCCAGCCCGACCAGCCGTCGCATGGTCGTGGCAACGCTTCATCTCGGCCATTCGGTAACGGTCGCTGGGGCGGGGCGGGTCGCTTCAATAGTCTCGTTTTTCCCGTGTCAGCCGGTGTTAGTCCTCGCTTTGCCGGACATGCTGTTCTGCCATCATTGACCGCAAAGGAGTTTCGACAACCGCCGGATCGCTCTGGCCAAAGCTGGCAGAGGGTCGGTGTTGGACGCGATGTAAAAAATCGCAAACTATTGGGATGCCGAAGAGGGTTGGTCCGAAATCGGGATGACCCGCGCCCGGTGCAGATGCCACGGCGGTCTGCTTGAAATCGCTCAGCCAGATGGCACCTCACTCGACCAACTTACCACGGGCAAGCGGTCGCGCCACGTTAGGCAAGGCTCGGCAAAGCGCGAACCCGTCCGGCTGCGGCTCGGGGTGAGAGGGCAGAAAGGACACCGCCCCCGGCAGTTTCATCGGCTGTTCACCTGGGTGTCCTTCGCGGCCACCGCACTTCTCCCGATGTGTTGCTCTGCATGACATGCTGGTCGCAGCTGTCGTCCCGTCCACAAAGGTTGTCGCCGATCTTTTTCCCCTGACCCTACGGGTCATTCCTCGCGCGCCAAAAAGACCGGCGCCTGCCCCTCTCCGCTACGCTTCGCCTTCGGTGTGGCCGGGCCTTGGCCAGCTGCAAGGTGACCATCATTGCAATGCAAACAAGGAGAAGAGCAATGACCACGAACTGCATTAAATTCACCAGCACCGACATCGAAACCGCCAAGGGCGTCGGCTCCATCTCGACCCTGACCTTCGACCTCGACATCACGGTCGAACCCGTCGCGAGCACGAACCCGATGGCCCCCACGCACCGCGTCCTCGGCCGCTCCCCGCGCGGCAAGCTGGTCGAGTGCGGCGGCATCTGGAAGAAGCAGAACAAGGAGACCGGCGCCGACTACTACACGCTGACCATCCGCGACCACGGCTTCAACGCCAACCTCGGCAAGGCCGCAAACCAGGACGATCTGTCCCTGCAGGCTGTCATCCCTTGGGGCCCCAAAGACGCCGCCTAAGCCAACGGCCAGACCGCTCCGGCGGTCTGGTTTTTTCTTGTTCCTGGGAACGACAGCGGTTTGAGTGAACGAACGAAATATGAAGCCCCGAAGCAGCCTATTGCGGGCAACATTGCGAGCTTCATAAGTCCTACACCACCCTTGCTCAGGGCAGCATGACCCCGCGGTTCTGAACGGTCACATACATCAGCGTCCAAGAATTAAGGGAACAGTGACACCCGCATAGCTGTCCTGCACGGTTACACTGTGCTCGGCATCCCGCTCGCGGAGGCCGTGAGATCAGTCTTTGTCTTGGACGAACGGCACGTGCTCAATTGGCGCGACGGATGCTGAGTTATCGGACCTGATGAATACACTCCGCGCGAAAACTCTAAAGATCGGGATGAGACACAGCATCTACATCCCAAAACCGCCGCATTGCTTCCGGAGGAACTCTTGTCAGGTTGGTTGTCGCGGCTGTCTGCGGCTAATTTCTGTCATGCGACGCTTCCTGCTCATGTCTAAATCTGATAGCGCGCCGATCGCCGGACGTGATGCAGATCGTTCAATCATCGCGGCGAGCGCGATGTCAGGCGAAGAGCGCAAGAAGCGGTGCTACGGCCTTCTGCCAGCTGTCACGCGCTTCAAGCCGGCCGATCCAGCCCGCGATTCTGGGGAATTCGTCCAGCGAAATCCCCGCTTGGTCGCGATACATGAATGTGGTCGCCAGATAGAAGTCGGCAAGGCTGAGTGCGCCTGCAATCCAATCCTTATCGTCGAGTCCGGTTTCCAGAACGGCAAGGAACTGATCGGTGGCTTTCCGTTCCGCTTCGACCACAGTAGGATCAGGATCGCCCATGCCGAATTTCTCTTTGAGGAACAGCTCAAAGGACAACTTCTGCATCGCCGGGCCTAGGTGGATGGCTTGCCACCAGGCCCACTGATCGACGAGGGCCCGCGTCTTGAGGCCATCAGGATAGAGCCCTGCCTCGGGCCGGATCCCGGCCAGATAGGCACAGATCGCCCGGGACTCCCAGAGCACGAAATTCCCGTCCTCCAAAACAGGCACCTTTGCATTTGAATTGCGGGCAAGAAATTCCGCCGCGCGGTTGTCCCCGGCACGGATGTCGACCTCGACGATTTCGAGTTCCACGCCCAGTTCGTGCGCCACCGCCCGTACACGCAGCGCATTCGGTGAGAAGTTCGCGTTGTAAAGCCTCATGACATTTTCCAGCATTATTGTTCCTGCGGCGCCTGAAGAAGCGCCGCGCGGTTAGCGGCCAGGAAATCGGCCACCGACTGTCCGGGCTTGCCGGTGAGCGATTCGAGATCGCCGCTGGCCACATCGAGATAGCCCTGCGCGATTGCTTCGTCGAAGGAGGCAAAGACCCTCGCCATGAACTCCGGCAGTCCATTTGCGATCATCGCCTGCACCAGATCCTCGGCGGGCAGGGCGACATAGGGGATTTCCTTACCCGCAATTTCGGACAAGATCGCCGCGACCTCGGCCTGGCTGACCGTCTCCGGCCCGGTGATATCGAGGGTCTCCCTTCCCGTAGCTTTCATTAGCGCCGCGGCTGCGGCACGGGCGCAATCCGCGCGTGTCACATATCCGGTCTTGCCATCTGCTGCGGCGGAGAAATGCGTGCCCATGGCGACGCTCTGCTGGCCGCCCATCAACAGAAAGTCGGTGTACATATTGTTGCGCAGGATCGTATGATCCGCCCCACTTTCCGTGATCAGCTTCTCGGTCCCTTCGTGGTCTTGAGCGAATCCGATTGGACTTTCCGCGACTGGGCCTGCGAAGGAGGTATAGACGATGTGGTCGATACCTACCGTCTTGGCCGCAGCAATCGCATTGGAATGAGCTGCGAGCCGCTTGCCCGGCTCCAGATCGTCGGTGGAGATGATGAGGAGACGCTTGCCGCCCGCGAAGGCTGCTTCAAGAGAAGCCGGGTCGTTGAAATCGCCCTCGCGCGCCTCGACTCTTTTTCCCGCCAGATCGGCAAGCTTGTCGGGAGTGCGCGAGATCGCGATGACCGGCCCGGCACCTGCCTGAACCAGCAGGTCGACCACCTGCCGGCCAAGTTGTCACTGTACCCTCATTAATCAGAATTGCCTTTAAAATTATCGTTTGTTTTCAGCGGCACGATGTACCCTTAATTTTCATATTGTACCGTTAATTGCCATACTGTACCCTTTATTAGCATACGGTCAGTTCTGTGGATAAGTGCTGACAGGAATAGGGCAGGGATTGGCGTGGTCAGCGAGCGTCTTGCAAAACATCGAGCAGCAGTCCTCCGTCCGATCCTGGAACTTGAGAAGAAGGGTGAGCCGATCAGTGCGGCAATCGGAGATGCTGCTTGGGAACTAGGTTTGGCGAAGAGCCACACCTGGTCGCTTTACCGCCGTTTGCGCGAGAACGATGGGCGGGCCGCAGCACTGGAACTCAGTCGCCGGGGGCCGAAACCGGGGTCGAAACGGATCGCGCGAGAAGTCGAAGACCTCATCGATGAACGCCTACGGCGCTATTATCTGGTCCGCGAACGCTCCAGCTTTCTGCGAATTTGGCGTGAGATCCGTTCGGAATGCGAGGCAAAGGGCTTCCAGCCACCGGCACGAAAAACGCTGAAAGCTCGGCTCGATGCAATGGACGAGAAAGAGATTGTTAGAAAGCGCCGTGGTGCCAAGGAGGCGAACAAGACTTTTGCGGCACGTCCGGGCCGGCTTGCGGTTGGAACGCCACTGGAAATTGTTCAGATCGATCACACCTTGGCCGACATCATTTTGGTCGATCACGTGGATCGGCGACCGCTTGCGCGCCCATATTTGACGGTAGCCATCGATGTTGCAACCCGGATCGTTCTCGGGGTCTTCGTCAGCTTTGATGCACCATCAGTTCTTTCGATCGCGCTCTGCCTCGATCATTGTGTGCGTCGGAAATCGATCCACGTCCCAGGGAAGCTGGAAGAATTGGTCTGGCCGACATCCGGCATCCCGAAGGCGATCCATGTCGATAACGCGCAGGAGTTCCACAGCGACGCCTTCTCATCGGCCTGCGAAGATTGGGGCATTGCCGTCGAGTACCGCCCGCCTGGTGCAACGCACTTCGGAGGTCATATCGAACGTTTGATCGGAACGGCCATGGGGGCTGTTCATGTTTTGCCCGGGACCACGCAATCCTCCGCTGCCGAGAAGGGCGATTATGACAGCGAGAAACATGCGGCTCTGACCCTGGCCGAGTTCGAGGACTGGCTTCATCTGGAGATTTGCCGCTACCACAATACCCGCCACGAAGCCCTCGGGCGAACGCCGCTGGCCGCTTGGGCTGACTTGGGCGGAGACACTGCGGGGCGGCAGGTTGTCGATGTCGAAGCCTTCCGGACAAGCTTCCTGCCTTTTGAGTTGCGCCAGCTCGGGCGCACTGGGATCACTCTCTTTGGGGTGCACTACTGGAGTGATGCCTTCGCGTCGTTGGTCGGACGGGGCAGCGGCAAGGTGCAGGTGAAGTACGACCCGCGGGACCTGTCGCAGGTCTGGGTTCTCGTCAATGATGGCCGCATGATCCCGGCTCGGTATCGGGATCTGAGCCACCCTCGGATATCGCTTTGGGAAAGTCGTCGGGCGCGGAAGGAATGGCAAGACAGGCATGGCGGTCGGATCAACGAGAAGGCCTTGTTCCAGGTGATCGACGCGCAGAGACGACTGGCCGAGGCGGCGCGTCAGAAGACAAGGACCGCCCGTCTGGAGAGCGAACGCGAGACGCGGCTTCCCAAGCACCAGCCGCGCCGCGATCCGTCCCGAGAAATGTTCGCCATCGACACTGGTAACCCAGACCTCCCCACTTATCCGATTGAAGAGTTTGATGACCCCAGAAGAAAGAATTGACCGCATCCGCAGCGATCATTGGATCGCATTCGACCGTGCCACGATTGTTCTCAACCGATTGACGTCCCTGATGGAAATGCCGCAGCAGAGCCGGATGCCTGGCCTGATGGTCTATGGCAGTTCCGGTATTGGCAAGACGATGATCGCCAAGCGCATGGCCAGCAAGTATCCGACGCAGTACAACGCAGAACTGGGCATCACGAAGACCCCCATCCTGCTGGTTCAGGCGCCGCCAGCGCCGGACGAGCGACGCTTCTACCAGCACATCCTTTCGACGATCGGGGCGCCGATGTGGGGGCGGCATACCGTGTCCGAACTTGAGGTCCGCGCGCTCAGTCATCTTCGGGATATGGACCTGAAGATGCTGATGATCGACGAGGTGCACAATCTGCTTGCCGGTAGTTACCGGGAGCAACGCCGGTTCCTGAACATGCTGCGGTTCTTGGCCAACGATCTCTGTGCCTCGCTTGTCGTTTTCGGTGTCAACGAAGCGCTCGAGGCCGTCCGCGGTGACGACCAACTGGCCCGTCGCCTGGACGAACACTACCTGCCGCTCTGGGAGGACGACGTGGAGTTCTCTCGGCTCATCCAAACGCTGATTGCCGCGATGGCACTTGAGCAGCGGTCGGGCCTCACGGTTGCGTCGCTTCGGACAATCCTGAAAGTGACGGGCGGTGTGACCTCGCGCGTGTTCATCATGATCAAGTCCTTGGCCATCGATGCGATCGAGACGGGTGAGGAGCGGATCACCGATGAGGCCGTTCAGGCCTGGCAGCCGGTATGGGCGAAGCATGCTTGGAGCATTCCGCGCCAACCCATCGCGGAGTTCGGGTGACCGTGAACCCATTGCCGCGTCGACCGCCACCGGTATCCGACGAGCTTCTCTCGAGCTGGATCGGGCGGTTGGCCCGGGCCAATCATTGTTCCGTCGAAGAGCTTTGCGGCTATCTCGGTTTGGGGCAGGGCAGGGTGCCGGAGCATGCGGGTGACCTTGGGCATGTGAACTGGGCTCGGCTATGTCCGGCGGTTCAGCAGACCCGGGATGAGATCGCGGCCATGACCCTCCCGGACACGACGCATCATCCCGCTCAATGCGTATCTAGCGATGACTTCCAAAGTTGCGCAAACTGCTCGAAACAAACCTCGGGACTGGTCCTGCGCCACTGGCGCTTCGCCTGGTCGCTGACTTGCGAAAACTGTGGTCGACCTCTTGTGGCGAGGCATCCGGCCGATGGTCTATCAAACAGGCTACGTGTCCGCGCCGCTCGGGGCGCGGCATTGCTGAAGACGGCGGTTGCCGCCGCCGATCTGAGGCACATGCAGCGGATCAGCCATACGCTGTGCCTCTTACAAGTACTTGAGTTGGTATACAGCGTGCCACTCACGTCGCGGTGTCAACTGGAGCGGTCAATAGCACTCGCAGCTGTCGATGTCTGCTCAGCCCGTCCATTATTGGGAGTGGCCATCTTGCTGCGCGGAAATGAACAAGCATTCTGGGATCTCCGACGCGCCTTTCCTCAGCGCAGACGTTTGATTGAGAAGGTGCGCAAGCTGTCGATGAACCTCGATATGCGACTTCCGCGAAGACGTCGGCAGGAAAGCAGTCCCGTTGACCGATCTGCCAGGGCGACGTCGCCCAAAAAGACGTCTGCGCAGGCCCTAGACGCTGCCCGTCAGGCCATCTCCGAGCTCGGTGCCGATGCAGATCGTCAAGCGCTTCTGGCACGAGCCGATGCAATCTGGAAGCGCCAAAGCTGTGTCAGCCACTGACGCAGCGCCCTGTGGATATATTGCAATTAAGGGTACAGAATCTGCCGAAAACGCTTCCAATCCGCAGAATCTGATTAATTAGGGTACAGTGACAGACGGCATGTGCCGTTCGCCAATCCAGACCGGACTTGCGTACGCGGCGCAGCGGTGGTTCTGATTGAGCCCTCTTTGCCGAATTTCTGCGATGCAGCTAAAGTCTGCTATCCCGGTGGAGGCAAAAACGTTCAACAACCACTTGGGTTTTGAACGGGGTTTAAGGCAGCATCGAACGAGGAGTTTCGTGGTTGTGCCAAAAAGGAGGGTTTTTGGAACAAGGCAGAATTTAAATCTACTTGAAGAGAAACAGTGCATCGACCATCAGTGATCAGAGCACGTCAACGACATGGAAGTTTAAGGAATGATGAGCGCCGATGTCCGCAGGAATGCGAAGATCCCTGCAGCAATATTTACGGTAGTTGCCCTTTTTGTCGGGCTTGCACTTTTAGCGTTGCAGATGATCCTACGGATGGAGTTGATGGCCCCTGGGCTTCAGTATATTTGCGCTGAGGGCCAGTTAACATTTTGCTTTGCAAATGTTGATCAAGCCAGCGCGATTTCGCGCGCCCCTTTGGCATTCCTAGTTTACTTGGCTCTGATTCCCGCATTCCTCGCAGTGCTTGTGATGCGCCTACAAAAAACCATGCCACTTCATTTCAAGGCATGGGTCGTTGCGGCGATGTGGCTAGCTCTTGCATGTTACCTCGCCGTTCCAATCACCAGTATAAATTTCCCCTCATCGTTATCGGGTCCTGTCGCGCCAGATGGCTGGACGCTTTATCCACCTTTGTCGTCATCCTCCTCGTCTTATCAAATTGATGCGATCCTTAATTCGCTACAAATGAACAAGGTGGTAGTTGCGATACTCTTAGCCCTAAGCCTGTTCGGTTTTACAATTGCCGGATTTAATCGACTGCGCTCCACCTTTTCAAAGGTCGTGCGAATAGGTTTCGCCACTTTGATGATCTGGATGACCTGGATGCTCATCTCACGGCTAAGCTATTTTCTGGGATTCATAAGTATGGATCGGAATTTTGGGACCGTATTTTTTGACCCCGCCTTGCAGCCGGACAAAGACTTTCCGACACGTTTTTTAGAACTTTTGGACGGCCCAGAAATATGGTACATAGCGCCGGCACTCTGTTGTTTGGTTCTTTGGTTTTTAGCTAGACGAACATAGCCTTCCAAAAAGGACCGTTTGTTGAACGGTTCGCTGGACAGGACATTCGCGCACGTGCAGCGAAGGTCTGAAATGTCCCGCGTAGTGTAAGTTGATACGGTGCGCAGCGAATGGCCGCAATCGTCGCGCTTTATTGAGCCTAGTTGGGCAAATAGAACTCAGCGATTCCACGTTTCCCGTCCATTCGACCCAATTGGACGATAACATCGATCGACTTCTGAATGTACTTCCGCACCTCAGCGAAGGTGAGCGGCGTGCCCGCTTGTAAGACCATTATGGCTAACCGATCGATTGCCAGCTCAGCTGTTTCCGCATGGATGGTTGAGACTGACCCACCATGTCCGGTGTTGATCGCTTCGAGGTAAGTTAAGGCTTCGTCCCCGCGCAGTTCCCCAACGATGATACGGTCCGGGCGCATCCGCAAAGACGCCTGCAGAAGCGCGTGAGCGCTTCTCTGTGATCCAGTGCTGCGACTTGCCAGCAGGGCTACGGTGTTGGGTTGGCTAGGGAACAGTTCAAACGCATCTTCAATCGTGATCAGCCGTTCGCCATCATCGACATGAGTAAGAAGATGTCGGGCAAAGGTGGTCTTGCCAGTCGATGTGCCACCACTGATCAATATATTGAGCCTTTGATGTACCAAGGCCTCTAACGCGGCTTCGAGGTTTTCTTCAGCTTGGCTGGCAATGTCTTTCATCTTTTCAGCTCTCAGTTGGTCGAGCGAGACAGCTTTGCCAAAAAGATAGGATGGTTTGTACCCCTGCACGCCCGCTGTAGCGAACAGACGGATAGTGATCGAGGCACCCTGTTCAATGGCAGGTGGAACCGCGACCTGAACTCTCAGAGGTCGGCCTGCATATTCAACTTTGCCAGACACCAGCGGGTTTTTCTCTGATACGCGGGCATTGGCATCACCGACGATTGTCTGCGCCATATTGAATGCCGTGCTACGGTCAACTGTCTGACCTTCATGACGCATTGCCGCGTCACCTGCGGCTTCGACCCAGACTTTTCCATCAGGGTTGATTGCGATTTCGACGACATCGTCGCGCAGCAGCAAATCGCGAAACGGCTCAAGATATCGCTCTAAGTAGGACGCAGGCAGCGGGGGTTGGCTCAATAGATCACCACATCGCGGTCGACGAGAACTGTCACGGATGCACCTTGATCAATATAAATAGTGGGTGAGATCGAAACCTGCTCGGCGATCACAGACCCCACAGCGTCTTCCAGATCTCCGGAAACCCCCTCAAGCACTTCGCTGGCTGTTTCATTGTCAGTACTGTTTGCGGCAACTGCTGGTGCTGCGCCAATGAGGGAGATCAGCGCGGCCCCACCAAAACGTTCAGCAAACTTTGTGTCGACGATCCCAGTTAACCCAGAGCGCCCAAGCTGGTCGCCGCCAACAGAGGCAATTTCAATCGACGTCCCATCTGGGGTTAGAACGCGGGTCCATAGGATCAGGATACGTTTCTGGTTCAACTCAATTCCAGACCGATATTGGCCAAAAAGACGCGAGCCGCGCGGGATTAGGATTTGATCGCCAGAAAAGGCAGGCACCGGTTCAGACACAACCGCCACAACAGAGCCCGGCAAGTCGCTGTTGATAGCTGTTTGCAAGGCAGCTTGAATGACAGAGCCTTGGGAGAGCGTTCTCTCTGGAAAGGCCATCTGGGACGCTTCTTGAATTTCCAGTGGCCTTGCGCCTTGCCGGAGATACTGTTCGTTTTCGGTCAGGGTGGGTCCATCTGTTCCTGCCACAGCAGCATTTGGACTTGTTCCGTCAGCGGATGCGGTCCGTGGGCCATCTGCATAAACGACCGAAGGAGAAACGATCTGGGCGGTCAGCAATTCTTGCGCAACACGTTCGGCTTCACGCTGACGCTGCTCTTCCTCCTGCCGCTGGCGTTCTTCAAGCAACCGTTGATCTGCAATCAGACCATCGCGCGCCATTTCTGCCTCAAGACCTTCGCGCTGCGCACGTTCAGCGTCCAGCATGGCCTGCAGGCCGGCCAAACGTGCTTCGTTCTGCCGCTGCGCGTTTTCTATTTCGGTGTCTTTGGCGGCAATGGAGGCTTCAAGCGCATCGGTTTGGACTTGGAACGCCTCTCGCAGATCAGAGACGGCTTCCTGAATTTCGGCGTTGCGGGCAGATTGGCTCGCAGCAAGCGCTTCCCTCAGTTTCGCGATTTCCTCCAGCACCGCTGCACTGGGTTCTGCGGGTGCCGGCGCAGGGGCCGGCACATCGAGCGCCTCTTCAACTGCTATAAGTGCATCGTTGACCCGTTGTTCCGCTTCATCCGGCGGAAATTCCAACCGCCCACCATTTCCGGTGCGTTGATCCTGAAAGGTCTCAACGTCAGACGTTTCTAAGCCTTTGGCTCTTTCTTGCAGATTTGTTGCCAGAAAGTAGGCAGCACCACCGCCGCCAAGCGCAAGCGCGATCGCCAATGCCCCGACACCTATATTACCGCCACGGCGTTTGGTCTTGTTCTTCTGGCTGAACGTGCTCAGGCGGTCCTGAAGGTCGGGTGTGTTCTCATCAGCCATGATCAGTTGCTCACATAAATTGCGCTGTCATCGCGCAAGGCGCAGATGGCCTCGTCGCCAATCCGCAAGGTCCAGAATTGGTTCACGCCAAGCACGCGCACGATGTTGCCTTGTTGAGTCCAGTTCACGGTGCGCTCCCGGCCTTGATCGTCGGCCTTAAAGACTGCGGGTTGGCGTCCGTTTTCGGGGAAGGTGAAGTATGTGTACCGCCCGTCATCGTAGATATGGGTTGGACGGAAATCCCCTTCGCCCGCGACGCGGTAGCTGTAGTTGCGCGGGGCCTCAAAGCCTTTGGGTTGGGTACTAGCAGCTGCCGCGCGACGCTCATCCTCTGGATAGAGAAACCGCACCTCAAAAAACATGCCCGAGCGACCCGGAATGGCCCCTTCGCGCAGATGGAAGGAATAGGTCCTGCGGTTGGTGATCACTGTCATGTTGGTCGAGGCACCTTGCACATGCGGCTTGATGGTCAGCACGTTTCCGAGCTCGGGGATCGGATCGACTTGGAAACTCTCGGTGTCGCCAACAATGACCGCATCAAACCGTTCGCCTGGCCCGAAGTGGATAGTTGTTGAGTGGCGCAGATCAGTCTCGATGACGAAGACTTGGTTTTCGAAGTAAGTGGCGATGCGCACACGATCGTCGAGCGCGCCGCTGCGCGGCACGGACTCTGACAGGGCAGGGGACGCCGAAAGCAATGCGGCAGCGCAGATCAAACGGGCAGCGATATTCAAGGGATCAGTTCTCCAAAGTCTCGGCGTCGACGCGGTATGAGGTGACCACGAAGCCCAAGGGGTTGGCCCAGACATCCTGAAGGCGCTGGCGAGTTTCTGGTTCAAAGGCGTAGCCAGCAGTGGCCACATAGCTGCGCGTCACGGTGCGGGTATCGCGCGTGCGGCGCAGGGTGCGGGTAAAGCGGATCTGTGCGACGCCAGGTTCGATCTGGTTCACGGACTTGATCACAACTTCGATGACGGCATCGCGGCCATAAACAGCGATTGGGTAATCTTCGTTGGACGAGGTCCAAAGGTCGCGCAGGGTGCGTGCGGCATCTCCGTCGGATCGTTCAAGAACGGAATTGATCCGTTGTTCGCCGTCGGTCAGGTCATAGGTTTCTCGGTCATCCACATAAGCCACAAGGTTGGCCTGAATAATGGCATCGCTCTCGGACAGGGACAGTGCTTGGACTGCAGCCACTCGGTCCATTTGGCCGGTTTCCTTGTCCACGACGACAACGAATGTCTCGATCGACTTGAGTGGAAACACACTCGCTCCAGCGACAATTCCTGCCAGCCCGACCAGAACGCCAGCGGCGGCCACAAAATAGGCAAAGCGTTCGCGTCTTCGCGGGCCGTAAATAAAATCCACTGCAAAAGCGTCACTTTGATCTTGGCTTGTTTGGCTTTTCATTTTTGGTGTTGGTCTTTCATCATGAGGCGCGGAAGGATTTGACGGTGTTCAGGGCTGAGGCTGGTGTTCTGCGGATCGCTTCGCCGGTTTTGACAACGCCGCTGTTCACCGCTTGCTGGAGCTCTTGCGGTGATTTGCCTGTTGCGAGGCGCGTGGCACTGCCCGTGCCATAATCGCTCGTGTTGACGATGCCGCGACGTGCCAGCCCCGTCAGGCCGACAGCGTTGGAGGCGATGCCCATCACGCCGGTTAGGTTGGAGGCGATGTAAGGGACGGATGCCATAATCCCGGCGCTGAGGAGCAGAATGACCAAGAATGGCAAGATGAGACTGACGGTTTCGACATCGACGGGATCGGCGGACGCATCGCCAATGGCTTCTGCGATCGCAACGATAATGCCAGCAGCACCTGCAGCGGCGACGGGCATCAAGGCGTAGCCGATAGTTGCACGGCTCCAGGCCTCAAAGAGAGACTGGGTTGGCTTGAACAGCGATGTGATGATCATGAATGGGGCAATCACGATCATCAGCGCAAAGACGATTTTGGCGAATGCAATGATCCCAGCAGTAACGGCTGCGAAGAGTGCGGAAAGAACGAAGAAAATTGCGCCAAGCACAGCCCCAAAGACCCAGCCGGCTTGATCGCCGATCGTGTCGCCGTAGGCCGTGATCCGGGCCACCATGTTGTCGAGACTTTCGTATACGCCGGCCTCATCGCCAGATCCCGTGAGAGCGAGAATGGATGCGCCGACTGAGTCCGGTACTTGCGTTACAATGCCGTAGATAACGCTAAAATTATCCCAACTCTGGGCGAAAATGGCGACCAGCGAGATTTTGATCCCAAATGCAAATGCGCTGCCAAAGGTCATGGGCTTGAGTTGCATCACAACATTGATGCCCAGCAGTATCAACAACAGGACAGCACCTGCTGTGATGACATTGCCCACTGCTGCAGCCGACGAGATGAAGCCATCTTGTGCGACGCTGTCTACAGCTGCATCGACCTGGTCGAGGATATCGCTGATAATCCCCATCTATTCGGCACAACCCTCGGCGTGCTCAGCCTCGAGCGCATCGGCCATGGCATAGAGGTCGAGGACTTTGAACGGCAGGCGCGGATTGTCGGACGTTCGAAAGCGCGGCAGCTCTGCGAGAGCAATGTCCCATGTGAATTCTCCCAAGAGGCAATCACAGGTTTCGGTTTCCAACTGCCGTTCGGCAACGAGAATACGCAATATTGCGCGGTATCCGTTGCGTAGATAAGCCGTCTCCGCAAGATCTACCGGAGGACGCGGAATGCGGCAGGCCTCCCCAGCATCAGGGGTAATAGCCATCGAACTGAATGGCTTTGGCCCACCGGATGTTGAATCAGGTGTTTCAGCAAAAGCGGAGACAGGCAGCGCGATAAGCAGCGCTGCAACTGTAGACCGAATTGAACGCGGGAGGCGCATCATCACGGATCCACCGCCATTGATCTGAACCGGCGCTCATCGGCCAGTGTCGCCGCATCAACCACACCGAGCTGTCCTGCGCTAACACCTTGTGCCGCTTCCAAGCGCCAGATTTGCGTCAGGATAATCCCGAGTTCGATAGTGACCCGCGTGTTCAAATCAACGGCCGCTTTCAAGCCGTCTTGATCGTCGATCAAGCCAACCATTGTTTCAAGGCGTTCCAGACTTTGGCCTGCTTCTGCATGGCTTTCTTGCGCGGCTACCGACAACATAGCGCTGGCGCCTGCGGACGTCGCAATGCGGTTGTCAGCAGGTTGTGGCGATGACGAAAGAGTGCTGAGCGTCTCAGGCGTGAACCCACTGCCGGAGAGCACACGCTCTACTGATGCTTCCAGTTCCGCGCCTGGATTAAAGCCACTCAGGAAATCTCCGCTCGCCAGTGAGCGCGCTGTATTTAACGGGCCAACAAGTTTGCCCCGCAAGGCGCGGAATTCTTCAACCGATGCAAAGAGACCGCTCAGCCCGCTGCCTTCGATAAGAGATGCCAACTGGGCGTCCAAGTTAAGAAGCTGGGAAAGCTGGGTCTCGAGCTCCAACCGCATGGTGGCCAGCTGTTGCAGCTGAACATTCAGGTCTTCGGCCATGTGCTCAAGCTGCGCGACCAACTGGCCAAGCTGTGAGCCGTCAAACGTTGGCACGCCTTGTGCGCGCGCTGGCGTCGAAAGGCCAAGGGCGGTTATCGCCGCGACCGAAAGAAGAAGCTGTTTCAATTTGGCACTCCCATTTGCATGAATTCACGCTCGGATAGGCGGTCCGCGACCAGATGTTGGGCATGGGTCGCTTCGCGTTGTTGATTGGCTGCCATCAGCCTGACGCGCAGATTTAGGATGCGGGCGATTTCAGCTTTGGCGTAGGTGTTGAGTTCCCACGCGGCTTTCGCATTTGGTTGGGCGTCGATTTGCAGAATGATCGCGCGCAGGCGGTTGATGACCTGCATCGTCGTGGCGTGGCTGCTTGCCGCATAATAGACGCCTGCATCCGAGATGTTGGCGTATTCAGCGAGGGCGAAATCTGAGGATGACAATGTGCCAAGCGCCTCCGCACCACCGACAACGGCAAGGTATTCGTTGTAGAATTTGGAGATATTGCGCACATAGCCTTGGGTCTCGGTAAAAGGCGGCACGCCGCCATACTCGATCACGCGTCCGGGGCCTGCGTTATAGGCTGCGAGCGCATGGGGGATGTTGCCAAAGCGGTTCAGCTGGGTCGTGATGTAGCGCGCGCCACCACGCAGGTTGTCCATAGGATCGTAGCGATTGACGCCCATGTCCGATGCGGTGCCGGGCATGAGCTGTGTCAGTCCGTAAGCGCCAACATGGCTTTCGGCGGTGATATTGAAGCGGCTTTCCTGTTTGATCAGTGCCTGAAACAAGCAGCGCCATTGCGTGGCGGAAAGACCAGCCCGTGCGACGCCTGGTGCGCCAGCATATTCGCCTGCAACGCGCACAATCATCATTTCGACGGTTTCGCGGCCCTCGCCAAAGAGGCGGCTGTTCATCGGACTTGTATCGGTGTTGGGATAGACGGAAGCGACCCCAAAATCAGCGTTGCCTTCAAGGGCGCTGATATCAAAGCCCGGACCCGTCATAGCGGCAGAAATTGCCTCGAGCGTGCGCAGCTGATCTGCCTGCACCTCGGCGATGGAAGAACGCTCGGCTTCTTTGTCACCTTGGGTTCCCAAATCCTGAACCAATGCGGTCACACGCGCAATGGTTTGCCCGATTGCGGCGTTGTCTTGCGTTGGTACACCTTGGGCGAAGCCCGAGGTTGCATGCAGGCAAAGCCAAAGCCCAGCAGATATGATGACGGGGCGGATCATTCTGGGCGCGGCAGGGCTTCGAAAGTACAATCTTTGCCGCTCGCAGCTGAAACTGGTGCCGTGGCCGCGAAGGATAGCGTTGCGCGTGTCACCACCGGGTCACCGCTTCGGTTAAAGCATGGGGACGTTTTCTCGGTGTATTGCGCGCAGGCCGATAGCAACAGCGCAGCCGAAAGCACAAGAATGGTTTGGGAATATCTCATTGTGGTCTCCAAAAATCTGGGTTTGAACGCCAGTCGGCTGGCACGCGGGCCTCACCTGTGGCACCGCCGCCCAAGATTGGCAGCAAGTCGCCAAGGGCAGAGAGGTCAGCATCGACAAAGACGCTGTCACCCGCGGAGCGCACCAGCGCGATGCGTTGGCCAATGGTGGGTTGGACGAGCAAAGCAGCTTCCTTGGAGTTCACGCGCAGAAAATCGTAATCGGCCACCGTGGCGCGGTCGTTGGGAAACAGGATCTGCGTCGGGACGGTTTCAACAATGGTTTTGCCAACGCGGCTGTCGCGCAACTGGCTGGGGTACTGCGTCATCATGATCACGACGCAGTTCATCTTGCGCAGGGTCACGAGCCAGTTTTCCAACCGTGCGCCGAAATAAGGATCATCCAGTAGTTTCCACGCCTCGTCCAAGACGATGATGGTGGGTCGACGGTCTTCAACTACGCGTTCAATCTGGCGGAAAATGTATGAAAGCACAGCCATGCGCTCCGTTGTCATGTCGAGGATCTCAGTCATATCAAACCCGACGATGTCGCCAGAGAGATCGAGGCGCTGCCCACGGTCGGGTTCATCAAATACCCAGCCAAACCGACCGCCGGGGGCCCATTCTGCGACGCGGGACTGCAGCTCGCCATCATCATCCAAGGACTGGAACAAGGTTTCAAAGCTGGCAAAGCGCTGTAAGGCTGCGCCAGCATCTGCATTCTGTGTTACCGCACCCTGGATGTGGCGCGATTGTTCTCCGGATAAGGCACCGCTGCGCGTCAGCAAGGTGGCCAACCAATCGGATAACCAAGCGCGTCCGCGTTCATCGATTTCAGAGGCGAGCGGGTTGAGGCCTGTGGGCACGCCTGCGCGGATTTCATTGTAACGGCCACCCAAAGCTCGGACTGCCATTTCCAAGCCGCGATCTTTGTCAAAGAAGAACAGGCGTGCGCCGATCCGTTGCGCTTGCGCGGTGAGGAAGGCAGTCGTCAATGTTTTGCCAGTTCCCGTGCGCCCTAAAACCAGTGTGTGGCCCACAGTAGGTTCTTTGCTTGCAGAACCCGCTTCGTGGAAGTTGAAACGGTAGCCTGATGTACCCACTGTTGGCAGAACCGCAATGCTCTGACCCCACGGGCTCTCGTCATTGCTACGCCCTTCAACACTGCCGTGAAGGGCTGCAAAATCAGAAAAATTGGTCGATGAGATTGGTGTCTTTCGGGCGCGATAGCCAAAGTTGCCCGGGCTCTGTGCAAAATAGGTGGCTTTCAGCGCCATGTTTTCGCGCACGATCACAGCCATGATTTCTTGGCCGACCCGTTTGATCTGTGCGGCGGCGCGTTCAAGTGTGTCGCGGTCAGGCGCATAGACGGCGATGGAAAGGTGATGGTCGCCAAAGGCGATGCGTCCCGCCTCTTGATCGTCTGCAGCCAAGGCCAATTGGTCGCGCAATGACACGGCGGCATCATCTGACGCATGCATCTGTCTGATGATGCGCTGGATGCGCTCGGCCATGATGTTGTTCGGGATTGGACTGAATGAATTGGTCAGTACGATATCGAGAGGCAGATCTAACGCATCGAGAAGCGTCACGTCTGTCAGTGCGGGATAGGATTTGATGCTAAAGAGCGCGCCATATTTGACGGCACCTGTTGTGGCACATGTAATCGTCGCCACATCTCCATCGAACGTCGCGCGGCAATCACTGATGGTATGAGACAGGGGCAGGGGGCTTTGACCAAATGCGATGGGTGAAAAGCTGCCTGCGTTGAGCGTGTTCAGATACCCGAGCCATTCACCGCCCGTCTTTGTTAAGCGAACAGGGTTTGCCGAAGAGAGGGCCACCGCAAAGAAGCCCATAACCTCGTTGAGCTCTTGAACACGCGCTGCGCGGTCTTTGACCCAAGCTTTGCGGGCGAGTGCGCGCAAAAATGGGATGCGGGCTGCGAGATTGGGGCGGCGAATGACGCTGAGATACATCTGCCGCTTGGAAGGTCGCAGGCCTTTGATGTGAGCTGCCCAACGGGCATCGACTTGGGACGCGAAGGTATCACCCTCGACGGGCTTAAGGTCTAAGTTTTGTGGAACAGAGACGCGGTGGATGTAAAAACCGAACGTATTCCCGGTTTGGGCCACGATTGCGGCAACCGCGCGCTTGAGCGCATCAAGGCGATCGTCCTCGGTAGTCATCGGGTTCAGACCATCAAGGCGTAGGGTTGCCAGAAGATCGCCTTCGCGCAGCACCATCACATCGTCCGTTGCCAAAGCAAAATAGGGCAGGTGCTCCGCAAGGTAGCTTTCACGGGCAAATCCTGTTCCCCCAGCTTCACGCACCGCAGGGCCGATGCCGCTCAAAGTTCCACCATCAAGCGCCAAAGCTGTCACCCCCATGATGTGCGCGGTTTTTGGTCGGGCGCACGGTGCCAAAGGAGATGCGCAGCACTTCAAAGAAATGAGGCTCTTTGTCCGCAACGAACCAAAGGACTGGATAGGCAATGATCCCGATCAGGAAAAAGATCAGAGATTTCGTCCAGATAAATGGCAGAACGACCCCCATGGCCAAGACCACCAGATATCCGACAGGGAGACCCAGATACTTGGGTGGGCGTGCGAGGCCGAGGAAAAGTGGGGAACGTTCTGCCATCTGCTCTGCCTGCTCTTAGGTGAAGCCGTCGACGATGGTGCCCGCCGAGAAAATCAACACGATCCCGATGATCACGGAGGCGAACCATCCC
Organism: Sulfitobacter sp. THAF37; assembly: GCF_009363555.1. NCBI lineage: Bacteria > Pseudomonadati > Pseudomonadota > Alphaproteobacteria > Rhodobacterales > Roseobacteraceae > Sulfitobacter > Sulfitobacter sp. THAF37. The sequence goes on along the minus strand of NZ_CP045373.1, from coordinate 93,947 downwards.
CAGTTCAGCCGCCCCATCATGCACATGAAGCCTGTGCCAATGACCGCTAGAGTAGCCACGGCAATGCCAATTGGTCCTGTGAGTGCGGCTTCGACCGTCTCCAACATTGTTTGAATGGGCGACAAGTCTTGCGCGAAGGCAGGGGAGGCAAGGAGCGCTAAGGTTGCGACCATGAGTGGCAAGTATCGTGAGTGGTGTCTTGGCATGAAAATGTCCTTGATCAGTTCAGTTCAATAATGACGGGAGCGCGTGTGGGTGCTGTATTGGCGACGCGGATTGGTGCTGGCTGCGACGTTCCACCGGACAGCCGTTCACGAATGTCGTGGATGCGTGCAATGTAGGCGCGTGTTTCAGAAAACGGCGGTACGCCTGAGTATTGCTCAACGCGATGGGGCCCAGCGTTATAGGCGGCTAAGGCAAGTTCGACGCTTCGGAATTCTGCCAGTTGGGTTAGCAGGTAGCGTGCTGCGCCGTCGAGGTTCTGAGAGATATCGCGGGGATCCACACCAAGCTCGCGTGCCGTAGCAGGCATCAATTGCCCTAAGCCATAGGCACCCTTGGGGCTGATGGCAGTCGGATTGTAACTGCTCTCCGCTTCAATCATCGCTTGAAACAGAACGTGCCAGTCTCGCGTCGAAAGGCCTGCTTGCGCGATGGCCCTGTTGTTTTGGTGCCGGCTGGCCGTCTGACGAATGAGTGAGAGAACTTGGGCAGAGGCTCCCGCCGCAGGCGCAATTGGTGCAACGGCAACAGGTTGCGCTTCCACAGCATCGTCGGACGTGGCCCAGCTCGGGCGTGTTCTGTGAAACGTCCACCCAGACGCCGTAGCCGTTCCGTCAGCGCGAAAGGCTAGAACGTCAGCCGTTGCCCTCGAGGGTAATGTTGTAGTCAGCACCAAAGCGCAAATCGCGCCCGTCGCCAAACTCGAGATGGTGTTTGAAAAGCCCCGGCCAGATATTGAAGTATCGCGCTTCTGGCCCGAGAGGCGTGATCCGCGTGGACACAAGAATGGCTTCGGGTTCGCCCTCACGCAGGTAGATGCACTGGTAGCGCGGCTTGCCATCGTCCGTGAACCCCACGAGTTCATACCGGCAGCGGAACGCAACTTCCCTCTTTTGAAGGTCTTTGACCCCATCGAGTGTGATCAAGATTTGATTGCGCGCTATCGGCATTTGGACTCTCCCCCTGAGAGCCCTTCTAGTCCGACCTAGTACAAGCGGAAAGACACATTGAGTCAATATGATATATTGCAGAATTTAACAAAATGCTAAACCATAGGACGAAACCAAACAAAGGAGTCTCCGATGAAACGGCTTATTTTGTCAGCAATCTTTGGTGTTTTGATGACATTTGGCGCACCTAAAAAGGCGCAGGCCTACGATATAGATTGCGCGATTATGCTCTGTATGGCGGGTGGATTTCCTCCGAGCGCGGTCTGCGCGCGGGCCTATCGCACAATGATCCGCCGCATCACGCCGTGGCCGAGTAGGCCTCCGTTCGGGATTTGCACCTTCGCCGCAGTACCGATTGAATTGGGTGGCCCCGGCGGTGAGGGCGAGGTTGATACGGACCTTCCAGAATACGAATGGCTCAACCGCACACATGTGATCTGGTTCACAGGCCGCTCTTACACGCCGCGTGACGATCCAAGGCAGTGGGACTGGAGTATTCGGTCTTGTGACCGTGAAAACCGAACCTGCCGATATATCGCACGTGTCTACGGCTCGCACACGCGTTGGCCGAGCTCATTTGTCTCCGAAAGCGGGCAAACTATTTTGTTGCCCGTTGGGCGTGGTTTTGGAAACTTCTACTCGCGCGATATCATGGTCGAATATGGCGACTACGGAGGCAATATGGGTCATTCAGACTGGTTTTCCTACTGAGCAGGTATCTGCCTTTGTCAAAGCAGTATGCAAGGTTTCACGACAATGGCCGATTGTTTGACCTTCTTCGGATCGACAAGCCAGCGGCGAACAGTTGATCCGTCGTTCCATCTATAGTCGATCAATACGAGGGTAAGATCGTCTTGCCGCTTCTCAAATCCCTCTTGAAACGGCACAGCAAGCAGCTGTGAGCCTCCAGACACCTTTTGATCATCTGAGGTTTCATGATCGGCGGTTCCTGACTTTTTACCGCGGGTTATCAGAACTGGCTCGATTAACTCGATGGGGTCAACTTCGAGAGCAAAAGCAAGCTTTTGCACGGTCGCCATTGAGGTATAATATTGTGAACGTTCCAGTCGGCCAACATAGCCTCGTTCAAGTCCTGCCTTAAGTGACAGGGCTTCTTGGCTAAGGGATTGAAGCCGCCTTAGTTTTCTTAAATTTGCACCAACGCGATCTCGTAAATCCATGCGAGATCAATGGCTTGATTTTGGCTGATAGTGCGACGGAGTATACTACAGATTCTGTTGTTTTGACGTTTGGTGCGGCGCATCATGAGAAACCGGCACACACCCTAGTGAGCAACTTGCTTGCAATATATGCAAGCATGACCTATATAGACCCATGAATAGCAAACACCGCAAGACTCTGGCCGTTGTCTTTGCCGACCCAGTGTCGGGAACAGTCGAATGGTCCGCTGTTGAGAGATTACTTGTCGCAGCTGGTGCGCAGGTCATCGAAGGACGCGGTTCACGAGTGCGGTTCGAAAAGGACGGCGAGGTCGAGACGTTTCATCGTCCGCATCCCGCCAAGGAAGCCAAACGCTATCAGGTGCGCGCCGCCCGCGCATTCTTGGAACGGATCGGAGTAACGCCATGACCAATACCATGACCTACAAAGGCTACTCAGCCCGCATCGAGTATGATGATGAAGATGGCATTTTCACTGGCCGCCTTGCCGGTATCAGCGATGGTGTCGGATTTCATGCTGACACGGTTGAAGCGTTGCGGGATGCCTTTCATGAAGCGGTTGAAGACTACGTTGAGACTTGCGCAAAGGTCGGCAAGGAGCCGCAAAAAGCATTCTCGGGTCAAGTCATGTTTCGCGTCGATCCCGAGGTACACCGCAAGGCGGCACTCGCGGCGGAGCTGTCTGGCAAAAGCCTGAACCAATGGGCCGAAGAAGTTCTTGGTCGCGCGGCGGAGTAAACGAAGACACTGAACATCGAAGCGTCGGGATTGTGGGTAACGCGCTGCCCGCCCAACAGGGCGGGGCATTGGCAACCAAACTTACTGCTGGGTATGCTTAGATTTAAGTATCCAGCGGTAGTCTCACGGTGTCGCCCTCAATCACGGGGAAGGAAATTTTGGTGAAACCGCAGTCGGTCAGAAAAGACACGATTCCCGTCACGGTTTTGAACTCACGAATGGAAATTTCACCTGCCATCCTAGAGCGCGCCGTGACCAACATTTGCGTAGTCCCATCGGCATGTTCTGCGTGCATCGTCCAAACTCCAAACCATGATGATGCTTTGCGCGTTGGCGATACGTTGCATGTAATGATGAGTTTCGAACCCGTCTCAAGGCGCTGTTTCAATGCGACCTCTGTTAATACATTGGGTGTTTCTGGTGGGTTCAACGGCAAGATTCAATCCACTCTCAATCGGTCAATAATGCTTTATTGTACCAACACCGGTCCCTAAGACAAGCTACGAAGGGGGCTATCTGCCCCCGCGCCAGTGGCGCTCCCCCGAGGATTATTTCGGGGAAGATAAAGGTAGGTGTCCTATCCTTCTGCGTCGTCCGAAGTAAATTCGATTTCGATTGTGCTGAACGGCTCTATACGGGTCAGACCATCGTTTCCGATTGACGCTTGGATAACATCAAGGGCTTTGCTTGCTTCGGTGTGAAAGTCTCTGCCATCACCCGATTGGGAAAGAACGTCGCGTAGATCAAGCGTGATGGTGAACACCATTTCGCCCATGTCGATCACAACAACTTCGTGATCCATGCTGCGTATCGACGGTTCCGACTTGGCGAGTATCGAGCATAGTTCAACCATAGCTTCGGGGTGCAACGTCAAGCCGGTCTGTTTTTGGGTTTCAAAAAACAGGGCTGCGATAAAGTTGTGAGAAACAAAGCGAGTGTCTTTCACGTCCCAATCGTTCATAAAATCGGCTGTGTAGCCCTCGTCAGCACCGACCAATGCCGCATATCGGTCGCGGCACGCTTCACGCATAGCGCCTTTGGTTGGGTAGGATGTTGCGAGGGCCGCAAAAAGTGTCTCCGCTAATGTATGCGGATCAACGGTGTCATCGTCATGGCCGGACGCAAAACCGACAGGGATTTTGGCCTTGTTTGGTCCTTCGATGTATGGGGCACCTTCGCCAAATGAATCGCAATATCGTAGTGGTTCACCAGCGAAACGTTCTACAAGTTCCGAACCTCGACCAGCGCGAACAGCTCTGATCCAAATATGGCGTGTAACTTTGGACACTGACTTTGTTCGGAATCCAATCAAATAGTAGTTTTCGTCTGGGTCAAAATCCACTTGCCAAAAGTTACCTTCAACAGCTTTTGCAAGTTCATTCGCGAACAATGCTTCGTCCTGGATGGTGAAAAATTCTGTTGGCTTCTTTACTGGCTCAAGGCCCCAATACTCATACCAATGATAGTCGGGGTCATGATGCTCTGGCAGCGTATCCGCGCCGTAGACGTGGATGGAAGCAAGACGACCGATAATTGCACCAATGACTTGATCTTGCCAACCAAGGGAGGGCGGCAAGCCTTGCTCGGCAAGACCTTCAACTGTGAAGGTGCGCAGGTAGATTTCGTCGATCCCCTCGTCTTCATCTTCCGCTTGGCGCTCGTCGCAAAACTCGACAACCATATCATTTGTGAACCGTATATAATCATAAAGTTCTTCCAAAACCGGACCCGGCACTAGCAGTTTGCCGCTGTCCCATTTCTTGATCGTATCGAGCCGAGTGGAAAAAATGTTGGATGCATCCTTTTGGGAAAACCCAAGGTATTTGCGCATGTAAGCGAACCGATTATCCATAGCGATAATCCTCCATTTGTTGTTGAAACTGGACTTGAAACCAAAAGCCAGTGGACCAATCCTCCGGCTGTGTTGAATCGTAGTTATCTTCTGCGAACCGAGCAAGCGGTTAAAGGGCCATCTGCATTCGGCCTTTAGGGCAAACAGGCTGGCCTAGCCTCGCGCGGTAGTCAGCAAGGGCGTAATTAACTCACCCAAAACTGAAACCGGACCTTCGTGCACAATGCAGCGAAACAGGAACAAGAGCCCAGAGCGCACGGTTTTCTTCAGTAGAGCTAAAGTCTGCAGTCTGGGGAAGGCGGAATTGCCTCAAAAACGGCAGCCCAAATCTGGCATTGGGAGAACGTTGCGACACCTTGGTGCAGCACCTCCACTGCATAACTGTCTCGTCTCTGTTGTCTCTCTTCGTTGATTTGCGATGTCGAGCCTAGGGTGCAAATCATTCTGGCCACCAGAAGCATATGAAAAAGGGTGCTCCAAACATGGAACACCCGCATTGTTTTGCATCCAGAGCCGGCTTACTTCAGCAGCACGTCCAGCGGCACAGGTTCGCTGATTGTAAAGCTGCCGATGACACCTGGTTTGCCATCTGTAATCTCGACAATCTGCATTTCAGCAGAGTTCTGGTGGTGGATCTGATCAGAGAAGCTGCGCGGACCAAAGACTGTTGGTTCGCCATCCATCTTCTCAAGTTCGGCTGTTACGGCTGATGCTTCGACAGTTCCGGCCCGTTCGACCGCTTTGGCCCATAGATCAATCAGCAGATAACCCGGATACGCGTATGTGCTGGACGGACCAGCGCCTGTAGCCGCCTCAAACGCATCACGGAGTTCGTTTACGGCAGGACGCGTATCATCGCCGTAGATAGACCCTTGAACCGGCACAATGAAGTTGGACAAATCAGGTGCGGCGTCCAGCCAGTAGGAGCCATCAACCGCAGAGCCGTTCAGGATGGTCGAGTTGATGCCCGCTGCCCGAATTTGGCGCACAGCAGACGCAGCCCCCGGAATGTAGGAGCACAGCATGATCACGTCTGGTTCGCTCTCAAGGCCTTTGATCCGGGTGATCTGGCTGGCGATGGAGGCATCGCCATTGAGGAAGGTATCACGACCGACAATCTCGCCACCCGCTTTGGGGAACATCCAGTCGAATCCGGTGCAGATACCTTTGTTGTATTCGATTGTCGTATCAAGCAGCACATAGCCGGTTTTTGCTGAACGCTCCTTAACGGACCATTCCGCCATCGTCGCCCCTTGAACAGCCGCCAGAACAGAGGCGGAGAAACTGTTCGGGCCAACCCCTTGGATACCTGCCTTGATGTCTTCTGCGCAGAGGAAGAAGGAGTTCAGGCCCGCCGCCTCAGCCGCCAAGGCTGCAGGTGCGCCAAAGTCGTAGTCACAGGTCACGATCAGCATTTCCGCGCCTTCATCGACCAGTTGCAGACCGGCACTTGCGGACTGTGCCTGATCGCTCTTGGTATCGGCTTCGATCCATTTGATCTGCTTGCCAAGCAGACCGCCGGCCGCATTGATCTCATCAATCCGGATGCGCGCCGCGGCGACGGCAGGGGCGTCATAGGCTTCGAGCCAACCGGATTTTGCAATGGCAAAACCGATTGTTATGTCATCGGCCATGGCGGGCGCGCCAAGCGCTAACGTGAGGGCTGTTGCAGTGAAGAAGTGTTTCATTAGTCGTCTCCCTTTAGGTTTCGATGTGTTTGATTTTCCGGTTAGCGGCCACCGATCCGCAGCCGGAGTTCACGCCCGCCAGTCAGACCGGCAGGGCGTAGAATGAGAACCAGGATCATGATGATCCCGATGATGATTTCCTGAGCACCCGTTGGCAGAGCCAATGTCGTCTCGCCAATCTCCATGCCCCGCTCCATCCGCACGAGCCCCTCGATGATGATGGACAGAACAAGGACCCCCATGACAGCGCCGGTCAGGCTGCCAATGCCGCCCACGACAAGCATTGCAAGGGTAATGAAGGTAATGCCGAGGTAGAAGCTGTTGGGGTTCAGAACACCAAGCGAATGGCCAAAGAGCGCACCCGCGACACCCGCAAAGAAGGCAGAGACCACAAGAGAAATGAGCCGATGGCCATACATGTTGATACCGCTGGCGTCTGCGGCCACTTCGTCTTCGCGGCTGGCACGCAAGGCCAGTCCGGATGCGGAGTTGGCATACCACGCAGCGGCCAGAACTGTGACAGAGGCCCACCCCAGAGTAACCCATTGATCGGCATATCGTGTCAGGCCGACAACAGAAGACGTGGCCCCCGTGACGCCTTCCCAGCTGGAATAAACGGTGTAGACAATTGCCAGAAATGCGAATGTCGCGATAGAGGCGGCGATGCCGGAGAGCCGCAAGATCGCAGCACCTGAAATCAGTGCAATGACAGCCGCCAGAAGGCCCGAAGCAACAGCAGCCGGAAAACCATGCCATTCAGCAGTCGCCAGATACGGCCAGAGATCAGGTAGGAACATCCCCTTCATCTGGGGCCTCAGGGTCAGCCATGCAGAGCAATAGGCCCCGATCGCCATGTAACCGGCATGTCCGAAACTGACGAGGCCGGAGTTGCCAACGAATATCCAAAGCCCGACAACAAAGGTCACGCGGATCAGGGTTTGCGCCGCCATACGCGCCAATGATTTGTCACCCAGAAGCGTGACCAGCAATGTGAACACCACCAGAATGGCGATCAGCAAGATTGGCGTGGACCAAGCACTCAGGCGCTTTTGTTTATGTGTTTGTGCCATGTGCTAAACCCTCGGCTTCGTAGATCTCGGAGCGAACAATCCGTCGGGGCGCAGCAGCAAGCTGACAATGACCAGCGTATAAAGAAACGCATCACGGAAAGGCCGTGCTTCGAGCGGGAGGAACCCCTGCAAAATGACCGAAGCAGCGCCAATCAAAAATCCCGCCGCTACAGCACCGGGCAAACTGCCCAAACCGCCGATCACTGTGGCAATGAAGGCAACCAACATGATCTGCCCGCCCATGCGAATGTCTGCCACACCGGTTTGTGTGACCATGATCAGCGCCACAGCGGCAGCCAGCGCGCCAGACAGGGCAAAGGCGCCGGTGATAACCACATTGGCCCGCACACCCAAAAGCCGCGCCATGGTGAAATTCTCAGCCGCCGCGCGCATTTCCAGCCCGATCCGCGTGCGTTTCAAAAGCAAGGCAAGCGTCACAACAACGAGCAAAGTGGTGCAAATGACGATGATCTGTAGCAAAGGGATCGAGGCCCCTGCGATGCTGACGGGCTGGTTCAACTCTGGCCAGAGGCTTACTGCCTTGGGACGGCTGCTGTAGACCAACAGCAGTGTATTCTGGATCACGAACCCCAAGGCAAAAGATGAAATCATCATCGCCACAGGCGTGGCATTGCGCATGTGCCTGAAGACAAAGAACTCGGAGGCGACGGCGATTGCAGCGCCGATCAGCAGCAGCAGCGGGATCAGCAAAATCGCCGGCGCTTTGCCCAAGAACATGACGGCAACTGCGTCCGTCGAGGGCACAATCAATGCAAAAACGCAAAAGGCGATGTATTCGCCGTGGGCGAAATTCACCAGTTTCATCACCCCGAAGATCAGAGCAATCCCAAGTGCGGCCATGGCATAGATGCCCCCAAGGCTCAGCGCATCAAAGAGCAGCTGTGGAACGGCGTTCATGTCGCATCCTCCGACTGGTTTTGCCCAAAGTAGGCTTCCTTAAGCAGATCGCTTTCCGCAAAGCCTGCCGCATCGCCATCGCCGGCAACATGACCCCCGCGCAGCAACACCATGCGCCCGCCAACCCGGGCCGCGCGGGCCGAGCTCTGTTCAACGATGATCAGGGTCAAGCCGCGTTCGGCCTGCAGATTGACGAGCGTTTCATAGACCTGATCGACAATATTCGGAGCCAACCCAAGCGAAGGTTCATCCACCATCATCAGTTTGGGATTGGTCATCAAACCGCGCCCGATCGCCAACATCTGTTGCTGTCCGCCGGACAGTGCTCCGGCATTGGCATGCCGCCGCTCACCCAGGATAGGAAAGCTCTGGTAGATCCCGTCGATATCCGTTTCAATCGCCGCCTTGTCCTTCCGGATGCCCGTGCCCACACGCAGGTTTTCCTCGACTGTCAGCGTTCCGAAAACCTCGCGGCCTTCCGGAACCATAGTCAGACCCAAACGCGCTATCGCTTCGGGCGAGCGGCCATTCAGCACATCGCCGTCCACCTCAATGCGGCCATGGGTCGTGGCAACGGCTCCGCAAATCGCCTTGAGCAGAGAGGACTTGCCCGCCCCATTCGGCCCGGAGATGAACAGCCTCTCACCCTCTTGAACAGTAAAGGAAACATCCGACAGTGCAGGCACTTTGCCATACCGAACCGCGACATCGAAAACACCCAGCTTTGACATCACGCGTGCTCCATGTTTTCTGGCGCATGCTCTGCGCCCAGATAGGCTTCGCGTACCGCCTGGCTGGCCAGGATCTCGGTCTTGTCGCCCTCTTCGATGATCTTGCCCGCGTCCAGAACATAGACGTGGTTTGACAATGACAGGACAAGCCCGACGTTATGCTCGATCAACAGGACACCGCAGTTCAGCTCATCCGCGATCCGCCTGATGATTTGTGCCAGATCATCCGCTTCGGTTTCGGACATGCCTGCGGCGGGTTCGTCCAGCAGCAGGTAATCGGGGGCAAACATCAGCGCACGCGCAATGCCGACCCTGCGCTCGTCCGTATAGGGCAGCCCGGCTGCGGGCAGTTCGGCAAGATGCCCGGCCCCCATCCAGGACAACACGCGCAGCGCTTCGTCTTCGGAGGCGCGCCGCGAATGGCCAAGGCCCACCCCGGTCACTGCAAGATTGTCCAGTACATCCAGCCCGGAAAACAAGCGCCCGGCCTGGAACGTGCGCGCAAGACCCCGGCGGCGAATGTCATAGGGCGCTTTGGCGTTGATGTCCTGCCCATCCAGCATGACCGTGCCTGACGTGGGGTCCTGAAAGCCTGTGATGATGTTGACGCAGGTGGTTTTGCCTGCTCCGTTGGGGCCGATCAACCCGACAATTTCCGCCTTCTTTAGCGAAATCGTCACGTCATCCAGAGCCTTGAAGCCACCAAACGCAACGCTGATTGATTCCAGTTCCAATGACAAAATCTTATCCTTCGCGTTCCTGTTCCGACCGTTGTGCTCCACAGCCGCCAACCGATGGCGGCTGTGGGTCCTGGTGATGCTCACTAGGTCCAGTGTGCCACGCTGCGCCGCTCGAAACTCTCGCGGAACTGTTCGATCGTCTTGGGCAGCGGCTCGCCGGTTTCCCAATCCAGGATCACCGCATAGCGTCGCACGGCGTCCATCGCGTCGATCTCGCCGTTGCGATACATCTCGGCAACCTTTTCAGGATCAATGCGCGCCCAAGCCACGCGGTTTTCACGAATATGCGCCCGCAGTTTCTCGGTCTCGGCCTCATCGACCTCATATTCACACAAGTCCGCATCAATCTCTTTGATCACCACGCCGTAGTCCAACGCGGCTCGTTTGATAGAGACATAGTCATCCACCACATCCGTCAGAACAGCCTCTGTCTTGCGTTCAAGTGGGTCGCCAAAGCCGCCGCCCCCCGCGGTCGGGCGCGCAAACTCATCTCCCGAATACATCGGGAAGCCGGAGAAGACCGACCCAAGCCATTCGTGCGTGTCCGAGCCGGCGCGTTTGATGGTCAGACCATGCGGCATGGAGGGCAAACCACCATCAACACCCCAGACAACGGCGCGTTCGCGGTCGCATACATAGGACATGACGGATTTTTCACTTTCCAGAAGCAGGGAGGTTTTCTGCACCCCTGTCCCACCGCGCCATTTGCCCGGGCCTGCGCTGTCTTTTTTGATCTGAAATTCAAGCGTCCGGGTCGGGTTGACCCGCTCGTTGCCTTCGTTGGGCTGAGACATGAGCCCGGTTCCGAAGCAGGCTGTGGTGACGTCGCTGCCATCCTTACCGCGCCGTCCGCCCCAACCGCCGGGGAGCCATTCGTAGAACATGAATGTAGAGTCCTCCTCGCGCCGCTTGTCCGTGCCCCCCGCCAACAGGTATTCAAGATTGAATGCACAGGCGATGGCGCGCTCCGGCATGATCTCCGACCACATCTCGAAAACCGAGTTCATGATCTTTTCAAACGGCATCAGGAAGCCGGTGACCGCCGTGGGCCACTGGGCACTGACCACCGAATTTTCCGGCGCAGCGACAGAAAGCATCCGATAGAAGCCGGAGTTCAACGGCAGGTCAGGAAAGAAGGTCTTCATCCCCGCGACGACAGCCGAGAATGTGGCTCCCGGCGCGGAATTGTACATCGAACCAATCGTCGGGTGGCTGCCTTCGAAATCGTAGTGAATCTGATCACCCTTGATTGTCATCTTGATGTGGATCGGGATCATCCCCTCGCCACCTGACGGGTCCCGGTCGATGTAGTCGACGGATTTCCATGTGCCGTCGGGCAGCGCCGCAATACGCTGGCGCACGGCGCGTTCAACGTAGTCCTGCACCTCGTTCATGCCCTGCTTGACCTGCTCGCGCCCGTATTTGCGCACCAGCCGCAGGATTTCACGTTCGGCCACCTGCGTGGCCTGTGCCTGGCTGTGGATGTCACCGATAATCGACGCGGGGTCGCGTGTGTTGTTTGCGATCAGGTTGGCAACGTCGGAACAAAATTCGCCGGCACGGAATAGCCGGACAGGTGTGATCCGAACCGCCTCGCGGAACATGTCTTTCGCCGTCACATCAAAAGAACCGGGCACAGAGCCACCCAGATCAGACCAGTGCCCGTTTGACTGCGAAAACCCGATCAGCTCGTCTTCATCAAAGATCGGCCGCACCAGACGGACATCGCTGAAGTGCGTGCCGCCTGCGTAAGGATCGTTGATTGCGTAGACATCGCCGGGCATCATGTCGCCCTTGAAGACGCGAATAACGTCTTTGCAGGTAAAGTGCAGCGTGCCGACGTGCACCGCGATGTCATCGTTGCCCTGCGCAACCGAATTGCCTTCGGCATCATGCAGCGCGTTTGAAAAGTCGCGGTTGTAGATCACAAAGGAGTAACAGGTGCGCAGCATCTGCTCGGCCATCTGGTCAACGGATGTGATGAAGGAGTTCTTGAGAACTTCAAACGTGACGGGATCTAGGGCTTTTGAATCACTCATAGTATTACTCCTGCACTCGGATGAGAATGTTCATGTATTGATCGACTTCAGCAGTCGTGTTCGGCGGAATTACGGTGGTTGAATCGAACTGCTCGACAATGGCGGGGCCATCAAAGGTCGCACCGGCGGTCAGGTTTTCACGCTCGAAAATCATCGCCGTGTGGGCCTTGCCGTCAAACCAGACATCGCGTGTCTTGTCGGTCTTGGGCTTGTTCTTCCTCACCTCGTGCTTTTGCAGCTCGGCCTTGGGAACCATACCCGTCGCCGTCAGCCCCACACGGAAGATCGACACCGGTGCGTCATCCCGGCGGAAGTTGAATTCGCGCTGGTGTTCGCTGTGGAACCCGTCGATCAAGGCCTCAATATCGGTGACCTTGGACGGCGCAGATACTGCCAAGGCACGCCATTGGCCCTGATACATCATCTCGACCGTGCGCTGCATGACAATGTCCTTGGGCGCTACGCCTTCGTGCTTCAAACGATCAGCGGCCATGGCCTCCAGCCGCTCGAAGGCGGCCTCCAAATCCTCCGGCTTGGTATCAGCCGCAGCAGCCATGAAGCTGTCTGAGAAGTCGTGCTGGATATCGACCAGCAGGCAACCCAGAGCCGATGTCACACCCGGATTGGGCGGGATAATGACAGTCGGGATCGACAACTCCTTGGCAATTGCCGCACCATGCAACGCCCCGGCTCCGCCAAACGCCACAAGCGCGAAGTCCCGTGGGTCATAACCTCGGCTAATCGACAGCAAACGCACCGCATTGGCCATATTTGCGTTTGCAACCGCAACCACGGCTTCGGCGGCTTCGTGCAGCTCCATTCCGAAAGGCTCGGCCACAGTCTCTCTGACCGACGCTTCGGCCAGGGCGGGATCAAGGGTAATCTTGCCCCCCGCGAGCGATGTGCCAAGGCGGCCCAGCACAACATTGGCGTCCGTGTTTGTGGCCACTTCATTGCCGTTCTTGTAGCAGGCAGGCCCAGGGAAGGCGCCCGCAGATTGCGGTCCGTTGCGCAGTGACCCGCCTTCGTCTTTCCACGCCAGAGATCCGCCGCCCGCACCAATGGTCAGCACTTCGATCGACGGGAACCGGATCGGATAGCCATATTCGATATACCAGTCTTTGGTGACACGCGACTTGCCTTCATACACCAAGGATACGTCCGTGCTGGTCCCGCCCATGTCAAAACCGATAGAATTGTCAAACCCGCAAAGGTTGCCAATAAAGCGGCTGGCAATCGCGCCCGCGGCAATGCCCGACCCTGCCAGACGCGCGGCAAAGTCTTTAACGCTGGCCGGGGTCATCACGCCGCCGCCCGTGTGCAGCAACAGCAGATCGCGTTCGTAGCCGCCGTCAGCCAGCTTACCCTCAAGGCGCGCTACATAATCAACGACCGAAGGCGACACGACCGCGTTTGCCATCGTTGTCGAGAAACGCTCGTGCTCAAAAATCTCCGGCAGGACCTGTGAAGAGATCGTCACCGGCACATCCGGCATCACACTCAGCAGAATGTCTCGCATCCGCTCTTCATTGGCCCCATTGGTGTAAGAGTTCATAAAGCAGACAGCAACAGAGGCGACTTTGCGCTTCTTCAAAACATGCGCGATGCGCAGCGCTTCTTTTTCGTCCAGCTTTTCCAGAACCGTGCCGTTCGCGTCGACGCATTCACGGACGGTCAGACGGTCCCGACGCGGGATGTAGGGCTTGGCCACATCTTTGTAGGTGTCCCACAGATCCTCCTTGTTGGCCCGGCGGATTTCGACCACGTCGCGGAACCCTTCGGTGCAGATCATCGCAGAGCGCGCCAAATTACGTGTGATCAGCGCGTTTGTTGCCACGGTTGTCCCGTGCGAAAACATCGACACCTCGCTGAGGTCGATGCCGCCCTGATCAATCCCGTTGAGAATGGCAACCATCGGGTCATCCGGTGTCGATGACGTCTTTTCGATGCGGATCGCACCCGTTGTTTCGTCCATAATGACGACGTCGGTAAACGTCCCACCCACATCTACGGCAACTCTTGTGTTCTTCATGTCTACATCCTTCAAAAGACAACAGGGCATCAGGAAGGCGCCGGCGAAAGCCGACCCTACTTGGGGGTTTTCGGTTTTAGCTAAGGGTTACGGAGGGGCCGTCTTCTGGCCTTGCTGCGCGGCTTTGCGCGTTTCGGTCGGTGTGCAGCCGAACTGCGCACGATAGGCTTTGTTAAACTGGGATTGATCCGAAAACCCCCACCGATGGGCTATCTCGGCAATTGTGATGGGCCCTACGACGCTCAGGTCCTCGCGCGCGCGCACCAGACGCTTTTCGCGGATGAACCCGGAAACCGACCTGCCCGACTCCGAGAACAGTTGTTGCAGATAGCGCTGCGACACATTGCAGGCCTCTGCCACAAGACTTGAGGAGAGATTCTCATTGAAGAGGTTGTTGCGGATAAACTGTTCTGCGCGGTGCAGATGTGCTGCGCGGATTGTCGAGGTTTCGCTGTCCAGCACACGGTCATCTTTGCGGATTGAGAGGCACAGCAGATCAAGGATGTGCTTGCCAGCGGCCGCGCGCGCCTGCTCATCAAGCAAATCGACGTGCAGCGCCGTTGTCTTGACGGTATCCAGAAAATAACTGGCCACGCCGGCTGTGCCATCAAAACTCAGCGCGCCCAAACGGTCTGTTGGGCCGATGCGGGCCCGCACGCTTTCGGAAGACACCTTCAGCACCAACAGCTCGTTCGTCTGTTCATGCCAGAACTCGTAGGGCAAATCGCCCCGTTCTACCAGAAACTCGCCCGGTGAACATTTCGCCTGGCGGGCATTCTGGTCAAAGCCGACCGTCCCCAATCTTGGAATGGTAATCAGCAGACTGCTTTCAACTTCGTCCAGAAAGTGCCGCTTGTGCCTTTTGTAGAGAATGCCATCGCAACGCATCTGCGACAGATCGACGATACCGAGGTTCCAAGTATTGAGATCACCTGAAAAGGACTGGTCATCCGCCATCGTGGTCTCTAGGGGAAAGAACGTATCTGAGACAGCCGCCTGCCACTGGGTGGCAGTCATGAGCTTGTTTGCAGTTTTGTCCTTCTGATTCATCTAACGTCCCCAAAACACAAATGGCGAAAACACAACTGTCTCATGTGTTAAAATTATCGTAGCACCGTTCCGGCCAACCACTTTGGCAAAAAACGCACAAACTCTTGTGTCACGTGTCAATTCGCGCACTTGCGATTCTTTCATCGGGCCCAGAAAGGCCCTGGAAAATCCTAAATATCTAACTAAAACATATTTTTACCAACCATTTGCAGCGCGAGAACACCGCCAAATCGGGTCTTGGTTTTGTGAAACGGAAAGCTGCGAAGGCAACAACCTGAGCGGGATTGGGCCGCATTTTCCCCAAGATTCACGGCCGCTGCGCTTCAAAAAAACGAAGCATCCAAACAGAATCACAGGATGGAAGTGTCCTCAAACCACGACCGAAATCCCGGCGGGCGTTTCTGCTTCAAATGGGCGGCCTCGCTGGCCCGCAGACAGGATGCTCGGAACAAAACTGCTTGCTAAAAGCAAGAAAGCGGCGATAGCACTGAGGGCAAATCGCGGCCCCCTGCCGCGTGAAAAACGCCAACTTACAAGAAGTGATGCCTGCCATGGATGTGCGACCAAATTCAGACGAAGCCCGTGATATCGCTTATCATTTTCACAGCTATACCAATGCCGAAGCGCATGAAAAAATTGGTCCGCTGATCATTGAATCAGGCGAGGGAATCCACGTCACCGACTCAAACGGCAACCGCTATATCGAGGGCATGTCCGGCCTTTGGAGCGTGGCAGTCGGGTTCAACGAACAACGCCTTGTGGATGTCGCCAGCCGGCAAATGCAAAAGCTGCCTTACTACCACAACTTCTCGCACCGCTCGCATGGTCCGGCGATTGATCTTGCTGAAAAGCTGATCGAAATAGCCCCCGTGCCAATGAGCAAGGTTTTCTATACCAACTCGGGCTCCGAGGCGAACGATACGATCGTCAAGATGGTCTGGTATCGCTCGAACGCGCTCGGCAAGCCCGAGAAAAAGAAGATCATCTCGCGCCTGCGCGGCTATCACGGCGTGACAGTCGCAGCCGCGTCGATGACGGGTCTGCCCTATAACCACAAGTCCTTCGATCTGCCGATGGAGGGCATCTTGCACACCACTTGCCCGCACTACTGGCGCGAAGGTCAGGACGGCGAAAGCGAAGAAGCTTTTGCGTCACGCTGTGCCCAAGATCTTGATGATATGATCCAATCAGAGGGCCCCGAAACTGTAGCCGCATTCATCGCCGAGCCTGTCATGGGCGCGGGCGGTGTTGTTGTTCCTCCGGCGACCTACTGGGAGAAAATCCAAGCGGTTCTGGCGAAATACGATATCCTTCTTATCGCAGATGAAGTGATTTGCGGTTTTGGCCGCACGGGCAACATGTTTGGCTCTACAACCTTTGACATAAAGCCCGACATTCTCACCATGTCCAAGCAGATCACCTCCAGCTATTTCCCCTTTTCGGCTTTCATGATCAACGATCGGGTCTATCAGCCAATCGCCGACGAAAGCGGGCGCATCGGTGTTCTGGGGCATGGCTATACGGGCGGTGGCCACCCCGTCGGCGCAGCCGTAGCGCTGGAAAACATCAAGATTATCGAAGAGCGCGATCTTGTGGCCAATGCCGCCGAACGCGGTGCAGAATTGCAAGCTGGATTGACCGACCTGACGTCCCACCCTCTCGTTGGAGAGGCACGTGGCATTGGCCTCATAGGCGCACTTGAATTGATCGCCCCAGAGGGTAAATCAGGCGATTTTGCCCCTGGAAAACTCGGCGCCCAAATGAACGCAATCATGCTGCGCAACGGCCTCATCTCACGTAATATGACAGACGCGATGGCATTTTGTCCGCCATTGATAGTGGGCGCGAATGACGTGCGAGAAATCATCCAGATCACAAAAAAGAGTCTGGAGGAACTGGCCGCAGACATAAACGGGGCCGCCTAGTCAGGGGAACGACAAGCCAGAACTCTTACCCTTTCCCATCCGGGAAAAACTTGGGTCGGCCTGTCTACACATTTTCCGGGTGGCGCCTGTCACGCGAGCTGATCTTTACAAATCTCGTTCAACCAAGAGCTTCTTCGGGTGAACCTTTGCTGAGCGGCTTTCAGACCGGCGAGACTCCGTTCTTGTTGACGGCCTCTTCGTTGCTTTGGTGCGTTGCGGCGGCGCGGGCCGAGCTGTGACGCGCAGGACGCGGACGACATGCGCGACGCGCTTCTGCATGAGGCGGCAGAGGCGCGCCGCTTGCCCTCTGATCCTGACTGGGACGTCATCGAAAACTCCGGCCTCACCTGGGGCGGGCCGATCAGGGAGCAGGGTGGACCGTGGTAGGATCACCTGGAACGATTGGGCGGTTTGGGAGAGCGCACGCCCGACAACTTCAAGACGTTCGATTTCTTCGACGAAGATCGAGGCCTTGCCACAAGCGCAAAGACGCTCGAAACCCGCGCGCCGGGATATGTGGACCGGCCCAGTCGTATTTTTGGTGCTTTGAAGCGTTACATCGACCAAATTGACCACTTCGAGTACGACAACAAGAAGGGCATTGAAATCAGCGCGGACGAAATCGACATCAAACGCCTGGAACTTGCCGTGCCCGACGGAACCACCCCGGAACAGTTTACTCAAATTCAACGTGCGATAGACTACGCTGAGAGTTTGGGGATCGACGTAGAAGTGAGCCGTATCCGATGAAAAAAGTCCTGACCACAGAAGAATGGATTGCGAAACGGCGTGCTGAAGCGGCGGAGCGAAAAAAGCGCTCCAAGCCTCCCAAAGAACGCAAAAGTGCCTTTGTTACGAGCTATCGCAAATTCACGGAAATCGCCTCACAAGCGGTGTATGGTAGCGCGCATTTGGACCCCAAGGGATATCATGAGTATCTACCGCCAGACCTAACTGCGCTCGAAATCGCTGGCCACGCGCGGGCCGCCCTTTTGGCCAGCCGGTTCATCACGCCAAAACATCCAGAGTGGGACGACGTCATCCGGATTCCGACAAAGGAAGAATTCAAGGCGTGGGAGGAAGCAGACAAGGCGCGCGCTGGTGTCAAGACTTTGAAAGCGCTGTTTAACGGTGCGGGCCATGTTTCGTTAACATTGCGGGACGGCAAGATCGCAATCAAGCCAACGCGCTATCGCGGACATGGCCATTGGGAGGGTATTCGCGGCCAAGAAGATACGGTCTTGCCGGAAGACGTGTCAGTCGAAGAGCTTGGCAGGGCTATTCTGGACGCACTGGACATAAGCCGCTCAGCGTAGGTCCCTGAGTCGACGACGCCTGCTAAAGCAACCATTGGCACAAACGCAGCGAAAGCTCACAAAGTACCGCACCGCGGGCCTTTGGTGCGGACGCAGCGAATTCGTGGTTTCTGCGGTTTGCCCTTTGCGCGGAACGCAGTCTTGAGTGCCGGGCATGCTTGTGGGGCGGCCGCTCCTTCATTGCGAAAGCCTCTGATGTTGAGCGTGATGTGTGCGCGCCTGAGGGTGGCGCGGTTTTGGGGGTCAGCGCGGCAGGTCGTTGTAGGGACAAACATCTTTTTCAAAGGGCACATGCCTGCGCCGGAAGGGCGGGCCGCTGACAAGCTCAGGGCCTGTGATGCGATCCATGCGGAAGTGCCGGAAATCTTCGCGCGCCGGATCCCATGCGACAAGATACCAGAGCGGTTGCAAGATGAGCATGGCCTGCGGCTCGACATTGCGCAGGCTGCGCGCGCCTTTGGCATCCCGATACTCAAAGCGGAGGTGCTGGCGCGCCAGAAAGGCTTTTTCAAAAGCGGGCAGCAGGGCGGGGTCGATTGTGCCCAGGTCAGACAGGTCCTGTTTGGGCGAGAGTTGGCCGATGTGCAGGCAGGCGAGGAAGCGGCGCAGATCGCGCACTTTGTCAGACGGCAGGGCGCGCTCGATCTTGGCGAGGCCTGCATCTGCGAGATCGGAGAAGGGCAGGTTCTGGGCGGCGCGCACGGCGGCCACGCTGATCAGCAGCGCGAAGACTTCGGCCACAGAGAGGCGGGCGGTTGTTTGCATGGACTGGGGGTCAAGCTGCACGCCACCGCCGCGCCCGCTTTCGGAATGGATGACAAAGCCTTCGTCACGCAAGGCGGCGATGTCGCGCAGGAGCGTGCGTCTGGAGGTGCCGACCTCTTCGGCGAGCTCCGCGACGGTTGATGTGCCGTTGCGCCGAAGGCTGCGCACGATGGCGTCATGTCTCTGTCTGATATTCATTTTGCCACTCTAGCACATATGGTGACAAAATTTGGCACTTATTGGCAATAGGGCTTTCTTATCGAAATCAACAAAGGAAAATCAAAGATGCAACGCAGAGCCGTAAATCCGTGGGACTGGTCCTTGAAGCTGGGATACAATCAGGCAGAAGTCATTGAAGGGCCGCGGCGGCAGCTTATTTGTGCTGGCCAGACGGCTGTAGACGGGCAGGGCAAGCCCCAGCATCCGAACGACATGCGCGCGCAGATTGCTTTGGCGCTGGACAACCTTGAGGCCGTGCTGGCCGGAGCGGATATGTCGCTTGGAGATGTTATCCGGCTTGGGGTCTATGCCACGGATGTGGACGAGGCGTTGAAGAACTTCGACCTGCTGGGCATGCGTTTCGGGCCGCTAAACTGCGCACCGCCGATGACGCTTCTGGGGGTGACGCGTTTGGCTCTTCCGGGTTTGCTCTTTGAGATCGAGGCGACAGCGGCGGCCTAGGCCCTGTGCGAGAAGAGGGTGCGCAGCGGCTGCGCACCCTTGGGCAACGGCGAAGCGCTGACGGGGAACGGCATTTTTTGTTTTCAGAGTGCTTAAGGCTGCGAAACCGCCCGTTAAACTTTGGCCAAATCGCCAGAAACAGGGGGGTGAAAAGCGTGCACAACCCGTGCACAAAGCGTGCACTGGCTGAAACGGGGTTTTGGTCACGGAAAATTAATTAATGGGGCGTTCGGTGGGGGTGAGGTTTTGGCCTGAGCTGCCGTTGATGATACGCGCGGCGAACGGCGGGTGTGAGCCCGAGTTGCATCATTTCTTCGTTGCAGCGAATGTCCGCTCCAAGAAAAGGGAGCTCGCAATGGAAATCATGTGTCTCAATGGCTGGGGTGGAAAGCTCCATCAGGCCCTACTCCCATACCTCGCCAGTAAGGCTCCCGATATTCTGTGCTTGCAGGAGGTCATCTATAGCCCCGCGTCTCAAAAAGACTGGCTGACGTATCGTGACGGCGATCACATCCTACCGCAACGCGCCAACTTGTTTCGCGACGTCAACGCTGCTTTGCCGGAGCATGTCGCGATCTTTTGTCCGGCTGCGCAAGGGGTGCTTTGGGACGGTGATGACTCAATCCCATCGCAATGGGGCCTCGCGACCTTCGTACACCGGTCCTTCCCGATCATTGGACAAGTGCAGGGCTTCGTTCACAAGGATTTTTCTCCTGTGGGTTTTGGCGATCACCCGCGCTCCCGAAGCGCGCATGGTGTGCGGGTATGGGACTATGACGCCAACCGAGCCGTCAGCATTACCCATATGCATGGTCTGCGCGACTTGAATGGGAAAATGGATACGCCAGAGCGTGAGAAACAAGCTCGGAAGCTGCTCGACTTGTCGCGCAATCTTGCAGAACCAGACGATCTCACGGTGATCTGTGGCGATTTCAACGTCGAGCCGGACAGCGAAACGCTTTCGATCCTCAGTAGTGCCGGACTGACCGAACTGGTGACGGGGCGCGGCTTCGGCAGCACACGCAACACGCAATACAAGAAGCCAGGACGCTTTGCCGACTATATGCTCATAGACTGTGAAGATGCGGTGAACAGTTTTGACGTGATCCATGATCCTGAGGTTTCAGATCACTGCCCGCTCGTTCTGAAAGTGTAGCCTAAAACCTATAGCTGCCGTTGGCGTCGGCGATTCGAACGGCAGCTTCGTCCGCACTGTGTCAGTTCATGCGCTATGCAGCGAAGGGCAGGTCTTCCCAAATCTGCGATGGTCATAAACTTGAGGAGGGGGCTGGCATTCGAGCTGCATATTGACCTAAATTTCCTGCATGGCTTCGAAGACTACATTGAATACAAAGAACCTTGCGGCGCTCGGCGCTGAGCGGTTGGCCGACCTTCTTCTTGATATCACCAAAGGTAATGCTGACGCAAAGCGGCAGCTGAGGCTGGAGCTGGCAAGCGAAGCCGGTTCCGGAGATGTCGCTCGGGAGATCCGCAAGCGGCTCAGTAGCATTGCAAGATCACGATCGTTTATTGACTGGCAGGGCCGCAATGCTTTCGCGGCTGACTTAGACATGCAGAGACGCGCCATCGTTTCTCAAGTTGGGCCGGTCGATCCAGCAGGGGCGTTTGATCTGATTTGGCGGTTCGTGGCTCTTGCGAATGGGGTCTATGAACGTTGCGATGACAGTACGGGCAAGGTGCAGTCGATTTTTTACGAAGCCTGTGAAGGCTTGATCGATATGGCCGAGGTTGCCGCGCCGGACCCGCTTGTCCTGGCAGACCAGTTGCTGGAGGCCTTGGCCGATGATGATTATGGGCATTATCCAACTTTGATATCAGGTCTTGCTTCAGTCTTGGGTTCAGAAGGATTGCAGCACCTTAAAGCTGGGATCACCACTTCGGGAATTGATCTGTCGAACAACTACGCGCTGCGCATGGCGCTCGAGCAGATTGCGGATGTCGAAGGTGATGTAGACGCCTACATTGACCAACAAAGTGATCTGGCACGAAAGGCACCACAGGTTGCTGCTGAAATCGCGCGTCGTCTTCTTGAAGCGGGGCGGGTTGAGGAAGCATGGGAGGCCATCAATGCGCCCGATGAGAAAGATCGCGGATGGATTCCCTATGACTGGGAAGTGACCCGGATCAGCGTGATGCGCGCGATGGGGCAGCCCGAGGTGGCGCGGGACTTTATGTGGACGTGTTTTGCACGCAGCCTAAATGCAGACCATCTACGCGCATGGCTCAGCGGACTACCTGATTTTGAAGACGTCGAAGCAGAGAGCCGAGCCCTTGAACACGCGCTTGGGTTTGAGAGTTTCACGACAGCTCTCCATTTTCTGATGACTTGGCCCGCGATTGAGCAGGCTGCAGTTCTTATCACAAACCGTGCCGCAGAGATTGATGGAAATCACTATGAGCTTTTGGGACCGGTGTCCGACGCCCTTGAGGATCGCCATCCACTGGCCGCCACACTTTTGAAACGCGGCTTGATCGATTTTGCGTTGCAAAATTCACGGGTCAAACGGTATCGCCATGCTGCGCGTCACTTGCGTGAGTGCAAGAACCTAGCCGCGAGAGTTGACGACTTCGCACAATTTGATACGCATGAGGCTTATCTTGATGGCTTGAAACAGTCTCATGGAAAGAAGACCTCATTTTGGGGGGCGGTTGCTTAGTGTTCAGCTCACGGTGAGGGTAAGAGGACCCGTGTTCGTTCTTTGTTCTTTTTCGCATAATGAAGTTTATGTTAATTTCCAGGCCTCGCCATCTTGTACCACCCGCGACTCAGACAACAGCTTCTCCAGATGCGCCGCAACGTTTCGTTCTGCGGCCATTGCGATATGTGGGTCGGTTTTCTGGTAGACGGAAGCGGCGATATTCTGGACCGAATCCGGGGTGTTTGAGAGGTGGGCGAGGATCTCCGCCTCGCGACGCATGCGGTTGGAAAGCAACCGTTTGACGTAAGGTTGCGGATCCCGGAGTATAGGTCCGTGCCCCGGAAAGTAGATCCTATCGTCGCGCTCAATCAGCCGCTGTAGCTGCGCGCAGTAGTCGTGCATGTTTCCGTCAGGGGGGCTGACGATCGAACTGTTCCAACTCATAACGTGGTCGCCCGTGAAGAGCACTCCGTCAGGTCTCGCGAAACAAAGGTGGTCGCTCGCGTGACCAGGTGTGTGCAGGACGGTAAGACCGGCAATGACCTGTCCGTCCTCCAGAAACCGGTCAGGTCGAAATGCATCGTCAGGGAATGCCCGTGAGGCATAAACAGGTGCGTCTGTCCGTGCTCGCAGGGCTGGGACGACTCCAAAATGATCAGAATGGTGGTGTGTGAGCAGAATCCCGGATGGTTTGGCCCCCAAATTTTTGATGATTGCCTCGAAATGTGTACTGTCTTCTGCTGGGCCGGGGTCGATTATGAACCGACCATCAGGCGTATCAATGATGTAGCTATTTGTCCCGTGGTAGGTCATCTTTCCGGGATTGTTCGCGACGATCCTCAGAATTCCAGGGGCCAATTCGACTCCCTTCGCGCGGCAAGGCTCCGGCTCTGAGAAAAACATGCTGCTTCTTTTCATTGTGTGCGACCAGGTATTGATTGCGAACAATTTGGTTCGCACAGTTTTGCGCATTGCTCTCGCATGGCGCCGGAAACCTCAGGCTGGCGTCCGGTGCCTGTCAAATCCGGCATCGGACCATTTCAACTTATATTGGACCAAGACCGTATGAGACTGAAACAGTCTGATACAGTCTTGGGCTGGCAGTCACACAGCGCGGCGATTATGGTAAGCAGTATACAGAACTACAGCAATTGTCGCCTTCGTCAGATCCCCGAGAAGGAACGGGTAAAGACCGGCGTTCAGCAACTTTTCGCCATAGCCGACAAAGCCACCCAACCAGAACAGCCCTGCGCAATACATGAGTATCGAGCCCAAAAAGACCGCGACAGATGCTCTGAATGAAGGCCAAAGTCCTTGCAGTGCTTGAACAACCCAACCGGCAGCCGCCGCTGCAAGTGCGAAGCCTATCAGGTATCCGCCTGTGGGACCCGCAATATACGCCAGTCCGGCCGGAGCCGGAGGCGTGCCTGCGAAGACCGGCAGGCCAAGCAGACCTTCAAAAAGGTATGTCACAACAACAAGACTACTGCGCACCGGCCCCAGGAAAAGGCCCAGACCCAAGACAACCAGGGTCTGTGTAGACATAGGTACGGGGTAGAACGGCACCACGATTTTGGCGGATAGTGCCAAAAGAATTGTGCCGACGAGTATTATCGAGATTTCTCGGGTCAGTCTTGCGACTGATTGGCTTTGAGTGGTTTCCAGATTCATCTTTTTCGTCCTTGTTTCTGAAGATTGTTATTTTTTGGATAGTAAGCTCACATGCGCTTGGCGACTTCTTCCAACATGACTTCGCTCGCCCCGCCGCCGATGGCCTGCACACGGGCATCGCGTGACATGCGTTCCACCGGTGTTTCGCGCATATAACCCATGCCGCCGTGAAACTGGACGCAGTCATAAAGCACGCTGTTCACCAGTTCGCCGCAATAGGCTTTGACCATTGAGACCTCTTTCACGCAGTCACCGCCCGCGGCATCCAGACCGGCGGCGTGATAGACCAGCTGACGTCCTGCCGCGATCCGCGTCTGACAGTCGGCCAGCCGTTGGCGCACGGCCTGCTTGTCCCACAGAACGCCGCCAAAGGCCCTGCGCTGCTTGACGTAATCCACGGTCATGTCCAGCGCGGTTTGCGCTTCGGCACAGGCCATCGCACCCAGGACGATGCGTTCGTTCTGGAAGTTCTTCATCACCGAATAGAAGCCGCGGTTGACCTCGCCCAGAACGTTTTCGGCCGGGATGCGGACATCTTCGAAGATCAGTTCGGCAGTGTCCGAGCACAGCCAGCCGGTCTTGTTCAACGCCCGTCCGACCGAAAAGCCCGGCGTGCCTTTTTCGACCGCAAACATGGTGATCCCGCGCGACCCCTTGGCATCGGGATCGGTCTTGGCGCCGACAAAGTAGAGATCGCCATGCACGCCGTTGGTGATGAACATCTTGGTGCCGTTCAGCACCCAATCCGACCCGTCCCGCACCGCGCGGGTGCGCATGCCGGCCACGTCCGAGCCCGCGCCCGGCTCGGTCACGGCGACGGCGGTGATCATTTCGCCAGAGGTGATCGACGGCATCCACCGCGCCTTCTGTTCGGGCGTGCCGGCGTTTTCCAGATGCGGCGAGGCCATGTCGGTGTGGACCAGAACCGTGGCCGAGAATCCGCCGAAGGTGGATCGCCCGACCTCTTCGGCCAAAACCACGCTGGACATCACGTCCAGCCCCGCGCCGCCATACTGTTCGTCATAGCGCATCCCCAGAACGCCGAGATCACCCATCCGGCGCAGCACGTCGCGGGGCACCATGCCCTCCTCCTCCCAGGGCTCGGCCTTGGCGGTCACCTCGGTTTCGATGAACCGGCGCAGCTGGTCGCGGATCAAGTTGAGGTCTTCGTTGAACGGGCCGGAGGCCGCGGTGATGTTGTCTTGTCTGGTCATGTGTTTTCCTCTGGATCGAGTTTGATAAGTGGGGCGTGCCCGGCAACCGTGTCGCCCGGTGCACAATAGATTTCCGTCACTACGCCCGCGACCGGCGCGGGCAGGCTTTGCAACAGCTTCATGGCCTCAAGCACCACAAGCGTGTCACCGGCTTTAACGCGGTCGCCGCGTGCGACACGCACCTCGGCAACGGCGCCGGGCATGGGTGCGGACAACAGGTCAGCGACGCCAGACCCGCCGGTGGCACGTTGCAGATGCTGGTCTTCCAGCGTGCGCAGGTCTGTCGCGGTCATTCCGGCAGGGGTTTGCAGGTGCACCCGCCAGTGACCCGGCGCGCGCGAGACATAGGCGGTGCGCGAAAACGGAACCCCGTCGATGCGTCCGCTCAGACGGCATCCTGTTAAGGCGGCACTCTCGACCGCGATGGTCTGGCCGTCCAGTTGTACGGCTGTCAACACCGACCCGGAGTCGTTTACGCGGATCGGGTCGTCTTTGGTCGTCTCCCAATAGGATGCTGCACCGGGCCACCCCGCAGGGGCCGTGAGCCGCCATGACCCCAGGCTTTCCCAGGGCGACGCGCCCGCCGGGGCGAGATGCAGATGCAGCGCCATCGCGGCAAGGGCCATGTCCCGGGGATCAGCGGACGGTTCAGTCCAGCCGCCTGGAAACATCTCGGGCAGGCCTGAGGTATGGTGCCGGAACGCCTCAAAATCCGGGTGTGTCAGCAACGCGCGCTGATAGGCCAGGTTCAGACCGACGCCACCGACTGCAAAGGCATCCATTGCGACAACCGCCCGGCGGATCGCACCGGCCCGATCCGGCGCGTGGACGATCAGCTTGGCAATCATCGAATCGTAATGGTGGCTGACGACCGAGCCTGCCTCGACCCCGGTATCGAGCCGCACGCCGGCGGGCGGAGCCCAAAGGCTGATCTCGCCCGTTTCGGGGCGGAAATTCTCGGCCGGGTTTTCGGCGGCGATGCGGATTTCAATGGCGTGCCCGTCAAACTGCACATCGCCTTGCGTCAGCGCCAGCGGCTCGCCCCGCGCGATGCGCAACTGCCATTCGACCAGATCGATGCCGGTGATCGCCTCGGTCACGGGGTGTTCCACCTGCAACCGGGTATTCATTTCCAGAAAGTAGTATTCACCGCGCCCGGGGTCATAGAGGTATTCCACCGTCCCGGCGGAGCGATAGCCGATCGCCTGCGCCAACCGCACCGCTGCCGCACGCATGCGGTCGCGCACAGCCTCGGGAAGATCGGCGGCGGGGGCTTCTTCGATCAGCTTTTGGTGGTTGCGTTGCAGCGAACAATCGCGGTCGCCCAGATGCAGCACGGTGCCGTGAGTGTCGCCCAGAACCTGCACTTCGACGTGGCGGGCACGGGGTGCATAGCGTTCGAGGAACACCGCCGGATCGTCGAAGGCGCTCTGCGCTTCGGCCCGGGCAGATGCAATCGCTTCGGGTGCGTCGCCCGGATCGGAGACCAGCCGCATCCCGCGTCCGCCGCCGCCGGCGCTGGCCTTGACCAGAAAGGGGGTGCCTAGCGCCTCGGCCTCTTGCAGCAGGCGCGCGTCGGACTGATCCTCGCCTCGATAGCCGGGCAGGACGGGCACGCCTGCGGCTTCGGCGGCAGCCTTGGCCTCGATCTTGGAGCCCATCCGCGCGATAGCGTCGGGTTCCGGCCCGATGAACACAAGGCCCGCCGCCTCGACCGCCGCCGCGAAACCGGCATTCTCAGACAGAAAACCATAGCCCGGGTGCACCGCACACGCGCCCGTCGCCCGCGCGGCCTCAAGGATGGCCTCGACGTTCAAATAACTGTCCGACGGGGCGGCCCCACCGATGCAGACGGCATGATCGGCCTCGGCCACGAAGGGCGCGTCGCGGTCCGCGTCCGAAAACACCGCTACGTTTTCCAGCCCCAGTTTGCGGCACCCGCGCTGGATGCGCCGGGCAATCTCGCCCCGGTTGGCGATCAGAACGCGGGTGAAGCTCATTTCACCCGCCATGACGGAACGCCCTTGTTGATGAAACTGTTGATGCCTTCGATACCTTCCTCAGTCTCCCACGCATCGGCCAGCCGGTCGGCGGTGTAGATCATGTTGGTCTCCAGATCGTGGGACGCGACATAGGCGATCAGCGCCTTGGTATCGGCCACGGCACCCGGCGCGGCCTGAAGGTGATCATGCACCACCCGGTTCACCGTGGCGTCCAGGTCGCCCGGCGCGACAACCTCGGTCAACAGACCGATCCGCTCGGCGCGGGCCGTGTCGAACAACGCCCCCGACAGCATGGTTTCACGCGAATGCACCTTGCCGATGCGGGCCACCACATAAGGCGATATATTCGCGGGCAGAAGGCCCAGTTTTACCTCGGTCAGACCGAAGCGCGCGCCTTCGGCGCCGATGGTGTAGTCGCAGACGGAGATCATGCCGACACCGCCACCGTAAGCCGGGCCGTTGATCCTCCCGATCAAGGGTTTGGGCAGCGTGTCAAGACGGCGCAACAGCCGCGCCAGCGTGGCGCTTTGTGCGACCCTTTCACTACGGGTTTTCTCGACATTAGAGGCGAACCAGTTGAAATCGCCGCCCGCGCAGAAGCTCTTGCCCGCGCCGGTCAGGACCACAATACGCACATCGTCATCTGCAGCCAGCTTTTCGGCGGCATCGTATAGCTCTGCGATCAATTCGCCATTCAGCGCATTGTGTTTGTCGGGGCGGTTGAGCGTCAGCGTGGCGACGCCACGCGCATCGGTTTCGATAAGGATCGTGTTGTAGGTATTGGTCAACTTGAAGCCTCACATTCTGAATACAGGCGTATGGCGACCGGCTTCGGGCACCGATGTCACGATGGCCAGACACAGGCCAAGGATATCGCGGGTTTGCGCGGGTTCGATCAGCCCGTCATCCCAAAGCCGCGAGGTGGCATAATAGGGATCGGACTGTTCACCGTACTGGGCCCGAACCTGCTCCTCGATCAGCTTCATGTCGGCCTCCATCTTGCCCGGGTCGCCCCCTTTCTGGCGGCGCAGTTCCAGCATCACATTTGTGGCGATGTCGGCAGACATGGTGGCCAGTTCCGCCGTGGGCCAGGCAAAGAGAAAATTCGGGGCGAAACCACGTCCGCACATGCCGTAGTTGCCTGCCCCGTATGAGCCGCCCAAGAGGACCGACAGGCGCGGCACCTTGGCAACCGACATGGCATAGACCAGCTTGGCGCTGTCTTTGGCAATGCCGCCGCGCTCGGCTTCGGTGCCGACCATGAAGCCCGAGATGTTGTGGAGGAACAAAAGCGGGATGTTGCGTTGATCGCACATCGACACGAATTGCGCGCCCTTGAGCGAACTGTCGGACACAAGCGCCCCATTATTTGCGAGAATGCCCACTCGATAGCCGTGAATCCGCGCGGTGCCGCAGACCAGCGTCTCACCCCATCCGGGCTTGAATTCGCGGAATTCGCCGGCGTCGATCATGCGCAGCAGAACCTCGCGCATGTCATAGGGCTGTTTGCGATCGGCGCTGATGACGCCAAGCAGTTCCTCTGGGTTGCGCGCCGGCGGCGCGCAGGTTGCATCGGGACCCATCGGGCGCGACAGGCCCAGTTCGGATACGATGTCGCGCATCAGAGCAAGCGCATGATACTCGTCCTCGGCCAGATGGTCAGACACACCGGAGACGCGCGAATGCATCTCGGCCCCCCCCAATGTTTCTCCATCAACCTCTTCGTTGATCGCCACCTTGACGATCGAGGGGCCGCCCAGATGGATGCGTGCGTTGCCGCGTACCATGATGACTTCGTCCGACAGGGCCGGGATATAGGCCCCACCGGCCGTGCAGCCTCCAAAGACCGCCGAGATCTGCGGCAGGCCGCTCGCGGACATGTTGGTTTGACGATAAAAGGAATTGCCGAAATGGCGGGCATCGGGGAAAACCCGGTCCTGCTCTGGCAGATAGGCACCGCCGCAATCCACCAGATAGAGGCAGGGCAGCCGGTTCTCGGCTGCGATTTCCTGGGCGCGGATGTGTTTCTGCACGGTTTCGTGATAGAAAGACCCACCCTTCACTGTCGCATCGTTGGCGATCACAACGCAGGGCAGCCCGTGGACGATCCCGATACCGGTCACGATCCCCGCACCGGGCACCTCGCCCCCGTATTGACCGTAGGCGGCAAGCGACGACAGCTCAAGAAACGCAGTGCCCGGATCCACCAGCAGGTCGATCCGTTCGCGGACCAACAGCTTGCCGCGCTTGCGATGCCGCGCGACCATATCGGGGCGGCCGCCAGCCGTTGCTTCGGCGATCCGCGCACGCAGCGTTTCGACGCGCTCGCTTTGTGCGGCGTGGTTGCGGGTGTAGGTCTCTGATGCGGTCAGCACCGCTGTTTCAAGACGTGCCATGAAGTCAGGTATCCTGTCTTTGGAGTATCCCGTTGAGGAACACATCGGCATAGGTGCGTGACAACGCATCGGCGCTACCGCGGTCCGGGTCGAACCAATCGAGCGTGGCGTTCAATGTACCGATCAGCATCAGGCGCAGGCGACGGATATCGACGTCTTGCTTCAGCGTGCCATCTTTCTTAAGCTGGGACAGAAGACTGTCCCACTCTGCCTCATAGGCCCTGCGCGTGGGCAAGTTGGCATCCCGGACGGATTGCGGCACCTGCCCGAAAATACGCACATTCGCCGATGTATAATCGCTCACATCAATAAGCGCGCGCAGATGCGCCCGGATCGCGGCGCGCAGTACCGTTTCGCCGTCGGCATCGGCCCGCAGGTCGGTGACGGCGTCTCTCATGCTCTCGTGAACGACTCGAATCCCTGCATCAAGAACGGTCGCGACGATCTCGTCCTTGGAACCGAAATGATAATATATGCTACCCGCCTTGATCCCGGCGGCCTCGGCAATTTTTCGGAGCGAAACGGACCCGTAGCCTTGTTCGCGGAAAAGCCGCGCGGCAATGTCCAGCACCCCATCCCGTCCAACCGCGCTGCGCGATGTCTCGTTGATTTTGATTGCCGTGTTTTGTGCCATATACTTTCGTATCGCCCCAACGCCTAACTAACGCCTGTTAGGTTAATAACGCAAATGAGTAAATCGTCGTGATCGTGCCAGACTAGAGTTTGCGGAAAATTCCGCATTGGCGACCGCCAAGAGGCCGCCCAGACATTAATGTGCTTGCCCGGACCCCGTCATCGGGTCCGGGCAAATGCCTTAGATCACGAAACCGCCACCGCAGATGACGTGCTGGCCTGAAATGAAGTTCGATTCCGGCGCACAGAACAGATAGACGGCACCGGCAGCTTCTTCCGGAGTGCCGACCCGGCCCAGCGGGATCATGCGCTCCATCTGGGACAGGAGATCGGGATTCACGCCGACCTTGATCTCTTTTTCTTCGACCTTGATCGTGCTGTCGCCATCCGCGCTGCCTTCGGTCAAGCGGGTGCGAATCGGGCCGAAGGCGACGGCGTTGACGTTGACCTTATAGCGGCCCCATTCCTTGGCCATCGTCCGGGTGACCCCTAGGATACCGGCCTTTGCGGCGGAATAGTTGATCTGGCCAGCATTGCCGCCGGTCCCTGCGATGGACGAGATGTTGACCACCTTGCGGAACACCTCTTGCCCGGCGGCGGCCTCTTCCTTGGCCTTGGCGCTGATCACCGGCTGGGCAGCGCGCAGGATCTTGAAAGGTGCCGTCAGGTGGACGTCGATGATCGCCTGCCACTGTTCGTCGGACATCTTCTGAACGACGCTATCCCAAGTGTAGCCTGCGTTGTTCACGATGATGTCTAACCCGCCAAAGCTGTCCACGCCGGTCTTGATGAACCGTTCGGCAAAACCGTCTTCGGTGACGCTGCCGGCACAGACCACGGCCTCAGCTCCCATTGCGCGCACCGCCTCGGCGGTTTCATTGGCCGGATCCGCATCCAGATCGTTGATCACCAGCCGGGCCCCTTCCGAGGCCAGTTTGAGAGCGATTTCGCGGCCAATGCCCCGGCCCGAGCCCGAGACCAGCGCCACGCGCCCGTCGAGTTTTCCAGTCATATTGATTCCTCCCGAAAGGCGCTATCAGGCTTTTTCATAAAGCGTGGTGACGCAGGCCCCGCCGAGGCCCAGATTGTGCTGAAGCGCCAGACGTGCGCCATCAACCTGGCGCGCATCTGCCTGGCCGCGAAGCTGCTGAACGAGCTCGGTACATTGCGCTAGGCCGGTCGCCCCAAGCGGATGGCCTTTGGACAAAAGACCGCCCGACGGGTTGGTCACGTATTTTCCGCCGTAGGTGTTGTCGCCATCATCAACGAATTTCGCCGCTTCGCCGCGACCGCAAAGGCCAAGCGCCTCATAGGTGATAAGCTCGTTGTGGGCGAAACAGTCGTGCAGTTCGACCACATCCACGTCCTCGGGCCCGATGCCCGCGTCCTCGTAAACCTGATCGGCGGCGCGCTTGGCCATCGAAAAGCCGACCACTTCGCGCATGTCATGGGCTTCGAAAGTTTCCGGTCCGTCTGTTGTCATGGCCTGCGCCGCGATCCGAACGGAACTGTCCAATCCGTGCTTGTCGGCGAATTCCTTGGAACAAATGATCGCCGCCGCCGCGCCACAGGTTGGCGGACAGGCCATGAGCTTGGTCATGACGCCGGGCCAGACGACCTGGGCGGCCATGACATCTTCCGCCGTCACCTCCTGCCGGAACAGGGCAACCGGATTCTTCGCAGCATGTCGGCTGGCCTTGGCGCGGATCTTGGCGAAGGTCTCGACGGGTGTGCCGAACTCGTCCATATGCGCCTTGCCCGCACCGCCAAAGTACCGCAGTGCCAGCGGGATTTCGGAACGGCCAACCAGATCGTCGGTTTCACTGTCGAATGCCGCAAACGGGCTGACCCGGTCATGGAACATCGCACCGATTGCGCCGGGCTGCATCTGTTCGAACCCAAGTGCCAGAGCACATTCGACCGCGCCGCTTTCAACTGCCTGCCTGGCCAGGAACAGGGCGGACGATCCGGTCGAGCAGTTGTTGTTCACATTCAGAACCGGGATGCCTGTCATTCCGACATGGTACAGGGCGCGCTGACCGCAGGTGCTGTCGCCATAGACATAGCCAACATAGGCCTGTTGGACTTTATCATAATCCAACCCCGCGTCTGCCAGAGCGGACCGGGTCGCAGCGGTCGCCATCACATCGTAGCTTTCGGATTTTCCCGGCTTCTGGAACGGGACCATCCCAACGCCTGCAACATAGGCTTTGTCTGTCATTTCTCTCTCTCCCAAGTTCGGTCAGGCCACCCTAATCGGTCCGCCAGCCTATTTTCTACCATTTGTTAGATTTTAAATCCCAACCTTGGGAAGTGTCAATATCGCCAAGCTGTGACGTAGGGAGCTTGCGCTATTTTCTAACTTGTGTTTGTTTTCGGGCCACACGCCCTGATCGGCGGCACAATTGAGGGATTCTGGTCCCGGCGCAACCGCTGACAAGCGTTTAGCACTCAGCTTACGAAAGGTGGTCGGAATGGCATACTGTTATGAGTTCAAGGGTTTTATACCCGTCGTGCCCGAGGATACATATGTCCACCCCCAGGCCGTTCTGATCGGAAATGTCATCTTGGGTCATGGATGCTACATCGGCCCCGGAGCAAGCTTGCGGGGCGATTTCGGCAGGATCGTGATCGGGGATGGAGCCAATGTTCAGGACAATTGCATCATCCATTCCTTTCCCGGCCGCGACGCCGTGGTGGAAAGCGACGGCCACATCGGCCATGGCGCGATCCTGCACGGTTGCACAGTGGGCCGGAACGCTCTGGTCGGAATGAATTCCGTCATTATGGATGGTGTAGAGCTTGGGGCGGAATCGATTGTCGGCGCGCAGGCGTTTGTGCGTGGCGAAACCGTGATTCCGCCGCGTTCGATGGTGGTGGGATCGCCGGCAAAGGTGATCCGCGAGGTCAGCGAGAAAGAAATCGCGTGGAAAACGCGCGGCACCGCGGAATACCAGCAACTTGCGCGCGACTGTCTGGCCGGATTGACGCCGGTCGAGCCGCTGAAGGCGGTCGAGGCAAACCGGCCCGGCATGGCGGCCTCTGACGTCGTCTCCATTCAGGAGGCGCGGCGGACATCGTCCTGACCGGTCCGGGAACCGGACCGGTCAGGACTACTTCAGATTCCGAAAGCACCAGATGGAAGCGCCTTGACGCGGAACGGCACTCCCCGACCCGGTGTGCCGTCCCTCAAGCCTTTACAGACGGAAGATCCCGTAGTGCGGATCGTCGATCGGTGCATTGAGCGAGGCAGAAATCGACATGCCAAGCGCGTTGCGTGTGTCCGCCGGATCGAGGATGCCGTCGTCCCACAATTCCGAGGTCGAGGTATAAGCCTCGACATCGCGCTTGTATTTTTCCAGCACCGGTTCGCGGATCGCGGCGATTTCTTCTTCGGTCAGCTCTTTGCCTTCGCGCTGAAGCTGCCGAATCTTGACGTCCGCCATGGTATTTGCGGCCTGATCCGCCCCCATCACGCCGATCTCGGCCTGGGGCCACATGAACAGCGTGCGCGCGTCCCAGGCCCGTCCGCACATCCCGTAGTTGCCGGCCCCGTAAGACGCATTGGCGATCACGGTAAACTTCGGCACGACCGAGCCGCCCTGCGCCATCAGCATCTTGGCGCCATCCTTGGCGATGCCTCGTTCTTCGTATTCGCGGCCCACCATATAGCCGGTGATGTTCTGGAAAAAGACCAGAGGCGTGCGGTTCTGGTTGCACAACTGCATGAAATGCGCTGCCTTGAGCGAACTGTCGTTGAACAGCACCCCGTTGTTGGCAAGGATGCCGACCTTGTAACCCCAGATATGGGCAAAGCCGCAAACCATCGTGGTGCCATAGTCGGGCTGGTATTCGTGAAAGCGCGAGCCATCGACGATCCGCGCCAGAACCTCGCGCATATCAAACTGGGTTTTCCGGTCCTTGGGGATGATCCCATAAAGCTCCTTGGGGTCGTAGTATGGCTCTTCAAAAGCGGCGGTTTCGATGATCGTTTTCGGGGTGCGCATCCATTGGCTGACAATCTCGCGCGCCAGTGAAAAGGCGTGTTGTTCGGTCGCGGCGCGATAGTCGCCGGTGCCCGATACCGAGGTGTGCATGACCGCGCCGCCAAGCTCCTGAACACCGACCTCTTCGCCGGTAGCCGCCTTGACCAGCGGGGGACCGCCAAGGAAAATCGCGCCTGTGCCTTCGATGATGATGTTGTAGTCGCTCAGCGTCGGCACATAGGCACCGCCAGCCGTGCAGTGTCCGCCGACCACGGCAATCTGCGGGATATTGGCCTGGCTCAGCTTGACCTGGTTGCGGAACACCCGCCCGCCCAGATACCGGTCGGGAAACACCCCGTGCTGCAGCGGCAGGAAACCGCCCGCGCTGTCGCAGATATGGATGACCGGCAGACGGTTTTCCAGCGCGACATCCAGAAGACGCACGACCTTTTTCACGGTATGCGGATACCAGGCACCGCCCTTGACGCTGGCATCATTGGCATGAATGGCGACCTCGCGGCCTTGCACGATGCCGATCCCCGTAACCACGCCTGCGCCGGGCACCACCCCGTCATATTCACGACAGGCCGCCAGGGTTGAAAATTCCAAAAACGGAGTGCCGGGGTCCAGCAGCAGTTTCAACCGCTCGCGCACGCCCAGTTTGTTCTGGCGGGCGAGGCGGTCGATATCGCGTTGCGGACGTTCGAAACGCGCCGCGTGCTGGCGAGCGTGGAATTCCTTCAGCCGTTCAGACATGGCGGCGAAATTTGCCTTGTAGTCGGCGGCATTGGTGTCGATCTGACTTTCAATTCTGCGCATGGTCACTCCTCCTCCGGAGCCAATTGGGCCAGGATGTCTTTCAGACCAAAACTGTCGCCTTCGGCGAATGGCATTTCGGCAACGACCCCGTCGCGCGGCGCCGTCAGTGTGGTTTCCAACTTCATGCTTTCGATCACCAGAAGTGGCTGGCCTTCTTCAACCGCATCGCCGGGTTTAACCGCAACTGACACCACGACACCCGGCATGGGCGCCACCAATCGGTCGTCGCTCGCGCCACCGTCGCTTCCGGCCAGGCGTTCGGCGGGATCAACCCGCCCGACTTCGTAGGTTCGCCCGTCCATGTGCACAAAAGTTGCTTCCGGCCCCACGGCCAGTCGCAATTCGCGCACAACACCCTTGGCCCGCAGCTTGTAACCGCCCGGCAGACCCGTCGGATCCAATTGGCAGGCAACAGCGCCAGTGGGGGTGTTGAGCACGAACCGGCTGCCATCATGACCCAGCCAGCAATCAGTCTCTTCTCCGTCGATCTGAAAAATCCGTTGCATCAGTTTCTCCACCCACCCATCTTGCGGTACATTTCCGGTATCTGCATTACGTCACTCACCAGGCGCTCGTCCGATAGGGCCGCCGCCGCTATCAGCAAGTCAGAGACATCTTCGCCCGGCGCGGTTAGCGTTTCGGATTGTTCAGCCAGGAAGCCAGTTGAAACGTCACCAGAGGCGAAATCCGGATGTGCAAGGATTGCATCCAGGTAACCGGTGTTGGTCGTTACCCCGAGAATCACATAGCTTTGCACCGCGCTCCGGGCACGGGCGATGGCCTGCGCGCGATCCGGGCCATGCACGATCAGCTTGGACAACATCGGGTCGAAGTCGGTCGTTACCTTGCCGCCATCCAGAATGCCGCTGTCTACGCGGATCCCCTCGCCCTGGGGTTCGTCCAGCAGCAGGATATTGCCGATCGCGGGGCGAAAATCGGCGGTCGCATCCTCGGCACAGATGCGCAGTTCGATCGAGTGTCCGGTTTGGGGAATATCCGCCTGCACGGCGCTCAGCCCGTCGCCCGCCGCGACACGCAGCTGCTCGGCAACCAGATCAAAGCCGGTTACCATCTCGGTCACCGGATGTTCGACCTGAAGGCGGGTGTTCATTTCCAGGAAATAAAAGGCCCCATCCTGTGCATAGATGAATTCGACAGTCCCTGCCCCGCGGTATTTGACGGCGCGGGCAATTCCGGCAGCGGTCTCGCAGATCTCATCCCGTTGCTCGGGGGTCAGCGCCGGTGACGGCGTTTCCTCGATAATCTTCTGGAACCGGCGCTGGATCGAACATTCACGTTCCCAGAAATGGACCACGTTGCCCTGTCCGTCGCCCATCACCTGCACCTCGATATGGCGCGGGCGTTCGATATAGCGTTCGACGAAAAGCCGCCCGTCGCCGAAATATCGTTCGCCTTCGCGGCGCGCGGTTTCGATTTCGGTCTCCAGCGTGCTGTCCTCGCGTACGACGCGCATGCCCTTGCCGCCACCGCCGGCCGAGGGCTTGATGAGCAGCGGATAGCCAACGGCGCGTGCGCGTTCGACAAAGCTCGCCGGATCATCATCCTCGATGGCCGAGGGGGCGACGGGAAACCCGCGTTCCTCGACGAAGGCGCGGGCGCGGACCTTGTCCCCCATCAGGTCGATGACCTCGGACGTCGGGCCGACAAAGGTCACTCCGGCTTTTTCCAGCGCCGCGACAAAACCGGCATTCTCTGACAGAAAGCCATAGCCGGGATGAACCGCGTCCGCGCCGATCCCTTTGGCGGCTTCGACGATCTGAGGAATATCGAGATAGGCGGCCACGGGCGTCGGGCCGTCGATCATCACGACCTCATCTGCGATCAGATGCGCCGGCCCCTCTTGCTCGGCGACATGACGCAACACGGCAGTCGCAAGCCCGCGGGCCTTAGCGGTGCGCAACACGCGCGCCGCGATCTCGCCCCGATTGGCGACCAGGAGTTTCGAAATGGTCATGGTGTCGTCCTCTTAGTTCCGGGCCGCGGCATTCAGTCCGTCACGTGCGGCCAGATCGGCTGGCACGGGAATTTCGATATCAAGCAGCATCTGCGCGAACCCTTTGCCCTGCGGGTCTATGCGGACCGAGGCGATGCCGCCACCGCCAAGCGATTCATGCAACAGGAAATTCAGCGAATGGCTTCCAGGCAAGTCGAACCGTTCTACCCTGCCGTCGCAGACATGGGCGAAATAGTCCTTCACCACCTCTTCGCTGAGAGCCGAGCGGATATATGGTAGGTAGTCCGGCTTGCGCGCGAGGATGCCGATATTGGCGATGTCCCCCTTGTCGCCCGAGCGGCCCCAGGCCAAATCGACGAGGCGGACCTTGACAACGTCCGGACCGGGCTCGCGGCTATCTGCGGGCGGTGCGGCAGGCGGATCAAGGTGGACTGGCGTAGTGGCCACGCTCACGGGCACATCCTTGCCGTCGACCTCGACCGCGACGGGGGTTTCGGCCTTGCTCTGAAGGAAGGAAAATAGACGGACCACCGGCTGCACCTTTGGCCGTCCGGCGAAGAACCCGGTCAGACCCTGCGCGGTCGAAATCGCCATCGGTGCGATTTCGCCGGCAAAGATGTTCAGCGCGGCGCGATCGTCATGGACCGCGCCGATCTTGAGCACCACCTCGCGGGTCCGGGCGCGCGCATTTGCGCCGTAGGCCGCCTCGGCCCCCAGCACCTCGACGCTGACCTGCCGGAAATCTCCCATGTTGCGGTCGCGGAAAATCCGGCGACAGCGGGTCAGGATCGCCTCGGCCACACGTTCGGCCTTGGCGGGTGCGTCAATCGCGGCCAGTGTCAGGGTAGAGACCGCGCGCCAGCCATCGGCATGGGTCGCCGACACCTTGTAGCTGTCGGTGCGCCCAAGCCCCCTGCCGCCCTTGACCAGCACCCGGTCGGGTCCGACCTGTTCCAGGGTGACCCCGGACCAGTCGCAGATCACGTCGGGCAACAGGTAGGCGCGCGGGTCCCCGATTTCATAGAGCATCTGCTCTCCGACTGACCCGGGCACGACCAGCCCGCCGGTGTCAGGCGTCTTGGTCATGATGAAACTGCCGTCTTCGGACACCTCGACGATGGGCATGCCCATATTGTCCCAACCCGGCACGTCCTGCCAGTCGGTGAAGTTGCCGCCGGTTCCCTGGGGGCCGCATTCGATCAGGTGGCCGGCCAGCGATCCCTGGCTGAGCTTGTCCCAGTCATCGTCGCCCCAACCGTATTCATGCATCAGGGGACCAAGCGCGACCGCGCTGTCGGCGCAGCGTCCGGTGATCACGATGTCGGCCCCGGCATCCAGCGCGGCAGCGATGGGGCGGGCACCCAGATAGGCATTCATGCTCCAGATATCATCTGGAAATGCGACACCCGAGAACATTTCCGTCTGACCGTTTTTGCGAATTTCATCGGCCCTGGGCAACAGGTCATCGCCTAGCACGACTCCGACGGACAGATCGATCCCGGCCTGGGCGGCGGCTTTGGCAAGCGCATCGCTGCAGCCACGCGGGTTCACGCCCCCTGCATTGGCAACGACCTTGATCCCTTTTGCCTTGATATCCGACAACCAGGGTGCCAGCGCCTTGACGAAGTCCGGCGCATAGCCCGACTCGGGCGCTTTGGCGCGGGCCCGCGCCATCAGCGACATTGTCACCTCTGCCAGATAGTCAAACACCAGATAGTCGATCTCGCCCTTTGAGACCAGTTGACCGATCGCTTCCGGCGTATCGCCCCAGAAACCCGACGCGCATCCGATGCGCAGCTTTCGTTCCGACATATTCCTCTCCTCCCCGTTTGATCAGCGGCCCGTCCATTCGGGTTTGCGCTTCTCAATAAAGGCATCAAAGCCTTCGCGCGCGTCTTCGGTCTGCGCCACACGCGGTAACAGTGTTTCTGCAAACCGCATCTGCTGCGGATAGGTCATGTCCTCCATCGCGTGACAGGCGTATTTTCCCAGCCGGATCGCGCTCGGCGACTGCGCGGCGATCTGGGCAACCAGTTCTGCAACCTTGTCGTCCAGCCCCGCGGCATCGGTCACATAGTTGACCAGATTGAACTGCAGGGCTTCCTCGGCCGTCAGAGGAACGCCGGTGATGAACATCTCCATCAGCCTCCGCCGGGGCAGCACGCGCATCATGGGTGGCACGATCGTCATGGGAAACAGACCCACCTTCACTTCCGGCGTTCCGATGCGAGCATGATCCGCCATCACAGCCAGATCGCAGGCACAGATGATGCCCGCTCCTGCCCCCATAGCGACGCCATTGATGCGCGCGATCGTTGGCTTTCGGCACGCCTGTATCGTCTCGAACAACCTTCCGGCAAAATGATCCGGGTCCGCCGGATCCTGAACAAACGGGCCGCCATCCGCCCCCGCCTTGATGTCGCCCCCGGCACAGAAGGCGCGCTCGCCCTCGCCGGTCAGAACGATCACGCGGCAATCGCTGTCCCTCTCGGCAGCACATATGGCGGCCATGATCCCGTCTGCGACCTCACGGTTGAGGGCATTTCGATTGTCAGGACGTCGAATCGTGATACGCACTTCTTTGCCGAGCGCCTGCGATTGAACAACGCTCTCAGTCATTTCCGAAGCTCCCCCCCCCTCTGTATTGCAGGACACCGCGCTTTCTTACGTCAGGTCGTCAAAAGCTTGGCTTGATCTATTTTCTAACATATGTTTGATTTTGGTCAACACGGCGGACGACATTTTTCGGGAGGATGATATGACCACTCAAAGTGAGGCCATCTCGGCTGATCTGGAAGCCATCAGGGCGAACTATTCTTTGACTGATGAGCAACGGCAGATCGTCGATCACGTGGATCGGGTGTCGCGCGAGGTGCTACACCCACTGCAAGCGCGTATGGATGACGAGGAATGGTGGCCCGATGATCTGTTCAAGCAGATGGGCGAGCTGGGCCTGCTGGGGATTACCGCACCCGAAGAGCTTGGCGGATCGGGACAGAACGAGTTCACCCAGGCGCTGGTGTCCGAGGTGATTTCGAAGTGGAATCCGGCTGTGGGCCTCTCACACGGGGCGCATGACAACCTGTGCCTGAATAACCTGCTGCGCAATGGATCCGAAGAGCATGTGAAGAAATACGTGCCGGGCCTTTGCTCGGGCGAGCTGGTTGGTGCTTTGGGCCTGACCGAACCGGGTGCGGGATCCGATGCGCTCGGATCCATGGCCACAACTGCCCGCCGCGACGGTGATGATTATGTCATCAACGGCTCGAAGATTTACATCACCAACGGCCCCATTGCCGATGTGATCCTGCTTTATGCCAAAACCGACAAGTCGAAGGGCGCCAAGGGCATTTCTGCTTTCATCATCGAGACGGACAATCCCGGTTTCAAGGTGGCGCAAAAGCTTGACAAGATGGGCTTTCGCGGCTCGCCAACCGGAGAACTGGTGTTTGAGGATTGCCGCGTACCCGCATCCGCCATGGTTGGACCGGAAAACACCGGCGTTTCGGTGGTAATGAGCGGGTTGGATCTGGAGCGTGCTATGGTTGCCTCAGTCTGCGTTGGCATGGCCGAACGCGCCCTGGAACTAGGGCTGGAATACGCCAAGATTCGCGAACAATTCGGCAAACCGATTGCAAGTTTCCAGATGATGCAGTCGAAACTGGCCGAGATCTACACCGAGGTCGAAACCGCGCGCGCATTCGGTTATCGGGCACTGGCCGCCTGTACGGGCCTACCAAAAGGGGCCGGGGGCCGTGGCGAAATCCACAAACTGACCGCGGCGGCCTGTCTTTACGCAGGCGAGGCATTCAACAAGGCGGTGACCGAAGCCTGTCATATTCATGGTGGCTCTGGCTACATGCAGGACACCGAGATCAACCGGCTGTTCCGCGCCAACAAATTGTTGGAGATCGGCGCGGGAACAAGCGAAGTCCGCAAGATCATCATTGCCGAAGAACTTTTGCGCGCCTGAGGGGGACGAGACAATGAACAAGCAACTGCGCAACGACACCGCTCTGCCAACACATTTCATGACGGACGAACAGCAGGCCCTGGCCGATCAGGCCGGCAAGTTCTTCATGTCCGAATTCCACCATCTGAATGCGGAAATGGACGATACTGATGACCTGCCGTCTTCGGTTTTCCCCAAGCTGGGCGAAATGGGCTACCTGGGACTGAACGTGCCGACGGAATTCGGCGGTGCCGGGCTCGATTTTACCTCGGCCTGTATCATCACCGAGGAAATGTCGCGCGCCTCGGCGGCCATCGGACTGACCCATGTGGCGCACGACAACCTCTGCGTCAATAATATCTATCGCAACGCCAATGACGAGTTGCGCCGAAAATACCTGCCAGGTCTGTGCGACGGCACGCTGGTGGGTGCCCTGGGTCTGACCGAACCCGGCGCGGGGTCTGATGCGCTTGGCTCGATGCGGACCACGGCCAAAAAGGATGGCGACGACTACATCCTGAACGGCGCCAAGATCTACATCACCAATGGGCCGATTGCCGATCTGGTGCTGGTCTATGCCAAGACATCGCCCGAAAAAGGGGCCAAGGGCATTTCCGCCTTTATCGTGGAAACCGACACGCCCGGTTTCAAGGTGGCGCAGAAGCTGAACAAGATGGGATTCCGGGGCTCGCCGACGGGCGAACTGGTATTCGAAGATTGCCGTGTTCCGGCCAGAAACATGGTCGGCAAGCTGGATGGCGGGGTTGCCGTTACCATGTCCGGACTTGATCTGGAACGTGCCATCGTCTGTTTCAACGCTCTGGGCATTGCGCAGCGGGCGCTGGATATTTCCATCGATTACGCCAAGACACGCCAGCAATTCGGCAAACCGATCGCCAGTTTTCAGATGGTTCAGGCGATGCTGGCCGACATGTATACGCAGATCGAGGCCGCGCGGAGCCTGTCCTTGCGCACCGCTGCCATGTGTGAAGGCCTCGAAGAGGGCGAAGGCGGGCGCGGCGAAATACACAAGCTCACCGCTGCGGCGATCTACAAGGCCGCTGAGGCGACATCCTTCGTGCTGGACAAAGCTGTCCAGATTCACGGCGGCTCGGGTTACATGCGTGATACAGAAGTGAACCGGCTATACCGGACCGGTCGCGTGCTTGAGGTCGGCGCAGGCACCCAGGAGGTTCGCAAACTCATCATCTCTGGCGAATTGCTGAAGAACTAGGGGCGGAACATGAGCGAAGCGAAATCAAGGCGTTACGCGTCGGATCT
This sequence comes from Sulfitobacter sp. THAF37, assembly GCF_009363555.1. Lineage (NCBI taxonomy): Bacteria > Pseudomonadati > Pseudomonadota > Alphaproteobacteria > Rhodobacterales > Roseobacteraceae > Sulfitobacter > Sulfitobacter sp. THAF37. Next base: position 51,459 of record NZ_CP045373.1, on the reverse strand, counting down.
CATGGCGGGTCAAGTTGCCCTGGTCACGGGGTCCGGATCTGGAATGGGCCGGGCGACGGCGATCGAAATGGCCGCTTGCGGGGCAAGGCTTGCGCTGTTCGCGCGCCGCGAAGAGCCGCTGGAAGAGACCGCCGAAATGATCCGGGCGGCGGGGGGCGAGGCCTTTGTCGTGCCCGGAGACACCCGCGACGAAGACAGTATCGAAGCTGCGATGGGGCGGATCAAGGACCACTATGGGCAGTTGGATGTTTTGGTGAACAATGCCGGCGGCCAGTATATCGCGGCCGCCCGCGATATCACCAACAAGGGCTTCGAAGCCGTGATCCGCAACAACCTGATCGGATCTTGGCAGATGACCCGGGCAGCGGCGGATCACTTCATGTACGACAATGGTGGATCGGTTGTGTTTGTCACCGCCATCTCTGCGCGCACCGCGCTTACCGGCTTTACACACACCGTCGCCGCCCGCGCCGGTGTGACGGGCATGATGAAAACGCTGGCCGCCGAATGGGGCGAGTACGGCATCCGGCTGAACTGTGTCGCGCCGGGCACGATCAAGACCGATGCGCTTGGCCGCTATCCGATTCCGCCGGAACAGTGGAAAAAGCTGAACCGCTCGGTGCTAAACCGGATGGGGGCGGCCGAGGACATCGCAGGCACGATCATTTTCCTGGCCTCGAAACTTGGCGGTTTCATCACCGGAGAAGACATTTATGTAGACGGCGGTGAAACCTTGCATATGGGTCATGACGCGCGGGACATGATCAACCCCGCGATGTTCGAGAAACGCGAACGGGGAGATGGCAAGAATGAATAAACAGCCCGTCCTTCTGGAGATTTCCGACAGGATCGCTACGGTTACGCTGAACGACCCCGAGCGGCGCAACCCGGTCACCGGCAACGACATGATCGCTGCCCTTCTGGAGACCTTCGCCAAGGTGCAGGCCGATCCTCAGGTCAGCGTGATGATCCTGACCGGGGCCGACCCGGCCTTTTGTGCAGGCGGGGACATCAAGGAGATGAACGATCCCGACAGCGTGTTCCGCAAGGAGCCGCTGGCGGCGGCGCAGAGTTATGTTGATGGGGTGCAGCGGCTGCCGCTTGCGCTCTACAACATGGATATTCCGACGATCGCCGCAGTCAACGGCCCGGCGGTGGGCGCGGGGTGCGACCTGACCATGATGTGCGACATGCGCATCGCGTCAGAAAAAGCAAGGTTCGGCGAGGTGTTTCTGAATCTCGGAATCATTCCGGGCGATGCGGGCAGCTGGTTCCTGTTGCGTCGTCTGGGCCACCAGAAGGCCGCCGATCTGACCTTCTCGGGGCGCATGGTCGAGGCCAAGGAAGCGCTGGAGCTTGGTATGGTGCTTGAACTTGTGCCTCATGAAAAATTGATGGAACGGGCCCGTGAACGGGCCGCTGTCATCGCCGCGAAACCGCCGCGCGCGGTGCGGGTCGCCAAGCGTCTGATGCGCAATGCCGAACGGATGGACCTGCCGGATTTCCTGAATTCCGCGGCGGCCTATCAGGCGCTCATGCATCAGACCGAAGACCACCACGAGGCGGTTGCTGCGTTCGTCGAAAAACGAAAACCCAATTTCACGGGGCGTTAAAGGAAAGATCGCATGTCAGACATCACCCAAAAGAAGATGGAGCAAATCGCGCAGATGTGGAATGCGCGCGGCAAGGGTCTGATAACGCATATGGCGCTTGAGATCGAAGAGGTCTCGACGGAAGGTGTTCGGGTTCGGATGCCGTTCAATCCGGACTTTTGCGTCGATGCGGAACAATCGCTGCTCCACGGTGGTATCCTGACGGCACTTCTGGACAGTGTCTTTGGACTGGCGAACTTTGTTGCCATCGAAGGCGTCAGTACCATGGCCACTCTTGACCTCAGAGTTGATTACCTGCGCCCGGCCCGTTCGCGCGCGGATGTCATCGTTCAAGCGCATTGTTTTCGCAAGACCCGCCACATCGCCTTCAATTCCGGCAGCGTCTGGTTCGCGGGCCATGAGGATGCTGAAATAGCTAGGGGAACCGCCTCGTTTGCATTGACGCGCGGCGAAACCAGCCTGTTTGACGCAATGACAAAAGGAAAAACCTCGTGATGGACGTGCAAACTGTCAATGCCAATGTATCCCGGGTGCCGTTCTTCCGATTTCTCAACTTTGAGGTCAGAAGTCTAGACAGTCTCCATGCTGAGGCGGAAATGACCTTTGATGACCGCCATATCGGTAACCCGATCATGGAGTACTACCATGGCGGCATAATCGCGAGTTTTATGGAGGCCACTGCCGCCATCGCGGTACAGCCCGATTTCGCCGACGTTCCGGCCAAGCCGATCAACCTGACCGTCGATTACCTCAGACCCGGTGTGAAGGGACCGCTTTTTGCGCGCGCTAACGTCACGCGCAAAGGCAAGCGGATGGCAAGCGTCAGCGTGCTCAGCTGGCAGACGGATCGGGAAAAGGCGGTTGCCGAAGGGCTGTATCACTTCCTTCTGGTCTGACCGGGGCAACCGCTTTCAGGGCTACCTTGTCCTGTGGACGGGGTCGCTTCCCGGTTACAAATGCCTTCCAATAGCAGATTGATGAGCATGCTGGAGAATTCAGGCAGTGATAGATATCCTTCCACTCCTGCCTTGTTCGGGTCGAACCATTCCACCGTCCAGTTTAAGGCACCCAACATCACTTGGCGCAAGGGGACGATCTTGATATCCGACCGTATGGCACCGTCGTCCTGAGCTTCACGGAGTATCCGATCCCAGAGTTTTCCATACTCATGGCGAATACCCCTGTGCCTCTCCCTGAAATGATTGGGGAGCATTCCATAGCTTCTGATATTCGCCGAGGTGAATTCACTTGCCTTGAAGAGGAAATCCAGGTGCGCCCAGATTGCAGTCGCTATCTTGGCGTGATGATCGTACGGGGCATCGAATTTCCGAACGGCGGCTTCGACACCTGATAGCAAGTCCCTCAGTCCGGCGTTTAGAACTTCGTCAACGATCGCTTCTTTGGAGTTGAAATGGTAATAGACGCTGCCCGCTTTCATGTCCGCTTCTTCCGCGATCTTTCTCAGCGTGGTCGCCTTGTAGCCATTGTCCCTCAGAACGCGCGCTGCGGCCTTTAGAATTTCTGCACGGGTCTTAGCCGCCTTGCTGTCGGGATCCGGGGTTTTGGCGGTAGTGGCGGGGCACAGCTTCAAGCCTTCGGTATCCGCCTTGCGATGTGGACACATTCCGTCAAGTATCAGCTTACTCATTCGTTCCGCGAGTATGCGCACCGGATACGAGTCGACATCGTACCATTCTACGGTCCAGTTCATGGCACTCAGGATGAACTGGCGGATCACAGCAGTGGATATGTCGCTTCGAAGGTGGTCGGCGCGTTTGGCGTCATTCAGGAATTTGCCCCAGGCACCCGCATATGATGCACGCAATTCGCGATGCGGGGCGCGTGTTTCGTCCGACAACATCGGATAGTTCCGAATATTGGCTGACGTAAAGTCGCTGTCGGTCAATAGGTAGGCAAGGTGTGTTTCAATCAGCAGTCCGAAAGTCTTGCGAAAATCCTCCGAACTTGTCGGTGCCGACCGAACGATTTCACTGACCGCCTGATATAGTTGACGGACGCCAAGATCGAGAACTTCGCTCAGAATCTGGTCCTTGGATTGAAAATGATAATAAATGCTGCCGGCCTCAATGCCAGCTTCCTGCGCGATGTCGCGCATAGTCGTTGCGTGATAGCCTTCATACCGAAAAAGTCGCGCAGCCGCCGAAAGGATACCCTCACGTGTCCTCTCAGACTTGCTCAAGTCTTCGCTCAGTGTCCTGGGGGGGGCAGTCTTGTGTACCATTTCATTTCGATACTTGCGGGACACGAGACTGTCCATTGCATTAAATCTAACAAATGTTAGAATAATCCAAGGAACGTTCCGAATCAAGTTCTTGACAAAGGTTTATCGGAAGAGGAGGACCTCCATGCGAGGGTTGAGTGGAAAACGGGTCATTGTGACCGGCGGTGGAAGCGGCATTGGCCGCGCAGTTTGCGAACGGTTCGGCGAAGAGGGCGCCGAAGTTGCCGTTTTCGATCTGAACAAGGATGGGGCGGAGGAAACTGTCCGACTGATCACCGAGGCTGGCGGGAAGGCGCAGGCCTTCAAGGTAGATATCACCGACCGTAGTCAAGTCGACACGGCGGTGGCCGAGTTCGAATCCGGCGGCCCGATTGATGTGCTGGTGAACAACGCCGGCTGGGACGTCAGCAGAATGTTTCTCGACACCGATGCCGATCTTTGGAAAAAGGTTATCGACATCAATCTTTACGGCCCGCTCAACATGCATCACGCGGTGCTTCCGGGCATGGTCAAGAGCGGCGGCGGTCGCGTGGTTAACATCGCCTCTGACGCTGGTCGTGTCGGGTCATCCGGCGAGGCGGTTTATTCAGCCTGCAAGGGCGGCATCATTTCGTTCACGAAGACCGTGGCGCGCGAGCTGGCGCGCAAAGGTATACAATTGAATGCGGTCGCCCCGGGACCGACCGACACACCTCTGTTCGCTCAATTTGCCGAGGGCGAGGCAGGTCAAAAGATCGCCGAAGGTCTCAAGCGGGCGATTCCGATGAAGCGCCTGGCGCAGCCGACGGATTACCCTGGCATCATCTGCTTCCTGTCGTCGGACGACGCAGGGTTCATTACCGGCCAGGTGATTTCGGTTTCGGGCGGCTTGTCCATGCACGGTTGAAGCCATGACAGCAGCGCCGGACACCAGGCGTTGCTGCCAAACCGTGCCAAAAGAGTTACCTCCCCGACTGGCCGCGCCTTTTGTGCGGCCCTTTTTCATTCTAGAAAGGTTGCGAATGTTTCAGCCAGGCTCTGACATCCAGCGGACAAGCACTCTGACCGCATTTCTGACGGGCTGCGGCATTGACAGTTACGAGGAACTCGTCCGCCGTTCGAATGAAGACCCAGACTGGTTCTGGGGCCGGATCATTGACCATGCCGGGATACGGTTCGCGCGGCCCTACAGCCGGTTGCGAGATATCTCCGAAGGGCCCGAATCGATCCGGTGGGCCGTCGGGAGTACTTTGAATCTGACGGAAACCTGTCTTGACGCCCGAATTGTCGATGGCTTGGGCGACAAGGTCGCAATCGACTGGGTCGGCGAAGACGGAAGCCGCCGCCGCTGGACCTATTCCGCCCTTACCGCCGAAGCCTCCCGCGTTGCCTCGGCCCTTGCCACGCGCGGTGTAAGGCCCGGTCAGGCGGTGGGCATCTATATGCCGATGATCCCCGAAATCGAGGCCGCGCTTCTGGGGATTGCCCGGCTGGGCGCGGTTGCGGTGCCGCTGTTTTCCGGTTTTGCGCCTCATGCCATCGTATCGCGCCTGAACGACGCGGATGCCGTGGCGGTGCTGACAGCGGATGCCACACCCCGGCGAGGCAAGCCGGTCTGGATGGAGGCGAGCCTCGCCCAGGCTTTGACCGACGTGCCATCGGTTCATACCGTGATCAGCCTGCGACGGTTCGGCGGTGCGGTAGCCGATCCCGCCCGCGATCTGGACTGGAGCGAAACCGTGGGCCGCGCCAGTCCGGAGCTTGCCGCCGTTCCGGTCAAGGCCGAAGCCACCTTTCTGATCGCCTATACGTCAGGCACCACCGGACGGCCCAAGGGCGTCGTGCATACCCATCTGGGCGTGCAGGCCAAGGCCACGGCCGATTTCCTGCTTTGCCTCGACATGAAACGGGATGACCGGCACCTCTGGATGACCGACATGGGGTGGGTCATGGGACCGCTTACCCTTTTGTCGGTGCTCTTGTCCGGTTCGACTCTGGTGCTGGCCGAGGGCGCACCATCAATGCCCGGCGATCCCTTCAGGCTGTTGCGTCTTGCGTCCGAGATGGAGGTCACGCATCTCGGCGTGGCCCCGACCCTGGTACGGCAGTTCATGACGCAGGATACTGAATCTTTGTCGGGCTACGACTTGTCGTCCCTGCGCATCGTCGCCTCGACCGGCGAGCCCTGGACCGAGGATGCCTGGCTCTGGCAGCTCGATCATATCTGTCGCCGCCGCGCCGTGCCGCTGAACATCTCGGGCGGGACCGAGCTTTTTGGCGCGATCCTGACCTCGACCGTGCTGCACGAGCTCAAGCCCGGCGGATTTTCGGCCCAGGCCCTGGGTGTCGGGGCCAAGGTTCTGCGCCAGGACGGCAGCGAAGCCGCACCGGGCGAGGTCGGCGAACTGGTCGTGACCCAGCCGCCTCTGGGTCTGACCCCGGCCATCTGGGGGGACCGCGATCGCTACCTTGAAACCTACTGGTCCACCTTCCCCGGCCTCTGGCGGCACGGCGACTGGGTGCGCTGCGATCCGGACGGGACATGGTATATCCTGGGCCGGTCGGACGACACGCTGAACATCGCCGGCAAACGCATCGGCCCGCCCGAGATCGAGGCGGCCCTGACCGAAACCGGAGAGGTGGTGGACGCCGCTGCCATCGCGGCACCTGATGACATCAAGGGCGTGGCCGTCGTCTGCGTCTGCGTGGCGGCCCCAAATGTGTCGCCGGACGCGGAGCTCGTGAACCGGCTCAAGGATCGTGTCGGAGAGATCGTCTCGAAGCCCTTCCGCCCGCGCGAGATCCACTTTGTCGAAGCGCTGCCCAAGACCCGCAGCATGAAAACCATGCGCCGTGTCGTGCGTGCCGCCTTTCTCGGTGAAGATCCGGGCGATCTGTCGTCGATCAGCAACCCGGAAACCATTCAGCCCATCGCAGACCTGCAAAAGGAAAAGTCATGATCACTGTTTTCGGAGCCACGGGCACGACTGGCGCGCCCCTCGTCGATACGCTTCTGGCAAAAGGCGCGTCCGTGCGCGCTGTCACCAGCGCCCCCTCCAAGTTAGATGCGCTAAGGGCCAAAGGATGCGAGGCGGTCGCAGCGGATTTCACGGACCCTGCCGCGCTGGCGCGGGCCTGTGACGGGGCAGAAAAGATATACCTGGTCACGCCTGCCCATCTGAACATGCGCCAGTGGAAGGCGAACGTGATCGAGGCGGCCAAGGCCGCGGGCGTGCGCCATATCGTTGTGGCCACGGGGCTTGGCGCGTCGCCCAAGGCGGGGCTGACCTTTGGAAAGTGGCATTCCGAAACCCAGGAGCTGCTGAAGCAAAGCGGCCTTGACTGGACCTTTGTCCAGCCGACCTATTTCATGCAGAACCTGCTGTGGCAGGCCGGCAACATTGCAAAGGACGCCGTGTACTATGACGATCTGGGCGGCCCCGTGGCCTGGATCGACGCCCGCGACATCGCGGATGTCGCCGCCGAGGCGCTGACCGCTCCGGGTTACGAAGGCAAGGCTCTTGGCCTGACCGGGCCCGAAGCTCTTGCAGGGGATGACATCGCGGCCCTTCTGTCCGGGGTGACGGGACGAACAGTGTCGTGCGTGTCCCTGTCGGCCGAAAATGCCAAGGCGGGCATGGTGGCTGGCGGAATGCAGGACGAGGTCGCCAGAGCCATGGTCGAATTGGCTTCCATCGCGCCCAAGGGCTACCTTGCCGGCATCGAGACCACGGTCAGTGATGTGATGGGACGCCCGGCGCGCCGATTTGCCGATTTCGTCGCCGAGAACCGGGATGCTTTCGTCAAGTAACCTGATGGAGCCGCCGCGTTATCTCGAACTGGCTCCGCCTGAGGAAGCGGCCAAACAGATCGACCATTTGTTCGTGTTCCGCGATACCGGTGTGCTGAGCGGTGGTGGACACGGGCGGTTCGCAACCGACCTCTTTACCCTTTCGGTAACGCGCGACGACAGCGGCGGCGGGCGCGTATCGCTGGCAGAACCGCGCCCCTATTTTTCGCCCCGCCCAAGGCCATTCCTGGGTGTCGTGGCCGGGCTGCGACTGTCGTCACGACCGCAGCGATTTCCCGACTCCAAAGGGCTGGACATGCTGGCCTCAGAACTGGCCCGGGTTCAGAACGGGGACGATGACCTGCCTGCGCTCATCGCGGTGCTTGACGGCCTTGCGAGAGACCTGCGCTTTGCCGCACCAACCGGAGCTTACAGCGACCGGACCAAACGTCGAAAGGTGCGGGCGGAAACCGGCGTGTCGCGGCGGCGGCTTGCGACCTTGCGACGCTTTCGCCGGGCTCTCGGGCAGCTTGCGTCAAAGACCCTGCTGCTGAGCGATCTGGCGCTGGACGCCGGATACTACGATCAATCTCACTTGTCCGCCGCTTGCCGGATCTTCGCCGGCAAACCGCCCGGCGCGTTGCGCGCTCTGTCTATTCCGCGTCGTTTTGACCTTTCGCTACAAGATACGCGCCTCAAAGACCGCCTAAGATTGGTCATTGACGAATGAAATCGAAGAGGAAGACCCGCCATGACACAATTCAAACCGAAAAACCCCGACTATGACGCACGCGTGCGCAACAGTTTCGATCGCCAGAAGGTGATGAACACGTTGGGGATCAGCATTGCCGAGTTGTTACCCGGCCGCATCGTTCTGGAAATGGCACATCAGGTTGCACTGACCCAGCAGCATGGGTTTTTGCATGCCGGAATCCTGTCGACAGCGCTGGACAGCGCCTGCGGATACGCGGCCTTTTCGCTGATGCCAGCGGACGCGGCAGTGTTGACGGCCGAATTCAAGATCAACCTACTCAACCCGGCGGACGGCGAACGGTTTCGCTTCGTCGCTGACGTGGTGAAACCAGGCAGGACGCTGACCATATGCGAGGCGCGTGCCTATGCCGTGAAGAGCCAGGATGAAAAGCTCGTCGCAACGATGACCGGAACGCTCATGGCGCTGATCGGGCGGGCGGGGGTCGCGGACTGAGCGCAACCCGGCCGCAGCACATCCGATCCGGGCGGCCGGGCCGATTATTCAGACAGCTGGATCAGCTGTTCCAGCGGCTCGCGACCTCGGCCAACCGTTTCCCGTAGGCGCGCGCGGTATCCAGATCGCCGCCAGCAGGTTCAGACCTGCCAAGCGGTAATGTTAGCCTTTAGCAGTGCGGTCGCCGATTGTCCCTCGTCAGGGTTTTTCGGAGAGCTGAGACTGTATCGTAACGGAGGATCTGGTTCAGTTTCTGTTCAAGTTTATGCGGCAGCGGCCTGATGCTGCAACCGTAATTGGAACGGATGGACGCCCACGGTGCCGATGGGCTGCCGTCACGCCGGAGTTTCCAGTCAGGGCGGAGCTGGCGCACCATTCCGGCCAAGCGCGAGAACTTTCGTGCTGCCTTCGCCGGGTTCGACTTTCGGGGAGTTGCGAACTTTGACGACAACGATATTAAGCGCCTACTTGCCGATGAAGGAATTGTTCGCTATCGAGGCAAGATCGAAGCCGTGATCAACAACGCTCGCCGTACTTTCGAGGTCGTCCAAGAGGAAGGCTCCTTCGCCGCATTCATCTGGCTATATGAACCTGCCAAGGACGACGCACTGCCACAAATGCGGTCCAAATCACCAGCGTCCGAGACCCTGTCCAAAGACCTACGAAAGCTTGGCTTCAAATTCGTGGGGCCGGCCACCGTATATGCATTCATGCAGGCCATGGGATTTATCAACGATCACGCAGAGGTCTGTTGGATGCGAAAGGACGTCGAAACAGCCCGAAACACCCTTCGCACACCGACATAGGCAACTGTCGGCCAATTAACGTGAAAAAAATTCAGGGCCACTTAGCGTGGAAAGTCACAGACAGGTTTCGCGTCAGTCGACCTAGACTTCAGAGCTTTGAGAGTAGCGAGGCCAATTGAGCGGCGTCTTTGGGTTTCAGCTTTGCGCCGATCCTTTCCGACAGAACCCGTTCATAGATCGGCCACATCGCCCTCCTGACAGATTTACCCTTTTCAGAGATAGAAATGTTTTGACCTCGCCCATCTTCCAAGCAGTCCTGTCGGTTCACCAGCCCTGCTTTCACCATACGGTTCAGCAGCCGCGAGGTACCGTATTGGGGTAACAAAATCCGGTCTTTGAGTTCGAATGGCCGGAGTCCGTCCGGGCCAGCCTTCTCGAGTTCGAGAAGCGCGTCATACCATGCAATTGGCGGGTATCCTGCCGATTTCAGAGACGTTTCGACAGCCTCAAGCAAAACGCGGCTTTTAGTCATGAGGGCTGTCCAGGCGGCCTCAGTAGCATGGTCAATCTCGTTCATATCCAGCACCTATCATGTACATGTAAGTGCATCAACCTTGACATCGCATGTGACGCGCTATATATAGATGCAACTGCATCGACATATGGGATCATATCATGTCACAATCGCACCTCACAGAATTTGGGATATTCCTGCTCCGTATAGCACTCGGGATCATGTTCCTGGCGCACAGCCTGTTTCTCAAGCTCTTCATTTTCACACTTCCCGGAACGGCGCAGTTCTTCATTTCGATCGGGCTGCCCGGCTGGTTTGCTTATATGGTCTTTGCAGTCGAGGCGATTGCCGGTGCCCTTTTGGTCCTCGGCGTACAGGCTCGGTGGGTCGCGTCGGCGACCGTGCCCATCCTGGCCGGTGCGACCTGGGCTCACTCCGGAAACGGCTGGATGTTCGGATACGAGAACGGCGGGTGGGAATACCCGGCCTATCTGACGCTGCTTGCCATCGTGCAAGGGCTTCTGGGCGACGGCCGTTTCGCCCTCAGCCCTTCCTTCGCGCCCGGTAACGTGCAGATGGCGGGAGAGACAACATGAGCCTCCACCTCATTAGCCATGCGCTCTGCCCATATGTGCAGCGCGCGGCGATCTCGCTCACTGAGAAAGGTGTCACGTTCGAGAGAACTGACATCGATCTTTCGAACAAGCCCGACTGGTTTCTTGCCATATCTCCGCTGGGCAAGACGCCTGTCCTGGTTGTGGACGGGACGCCGATTTTCGAATCTGCGGTTATCCTCGAATATCTTGAGGATACACAACCCCACGCGCTTCATCCGCACGACGCTCTCGATCGCGCCCGCCACCGTGCCTGGATTGAATTTGGATCTGCTGTCTTGAACGACATTGCGGGGTTCTACTCGGCGCCGAACGAGAAAGCGTTGGAAGAAAAAGTGGCGGCGCTCCGCGCAAAGTTCCTTCGGCTGGACGCGGAGCTTGGGGAGGGACCATGGTTCGATGGCCACCGGTTCAGCCTCGTCGATGTCGTATTCGGCCCGGTCTTCCGCTATTTCGACGTTTTTGACACCATCGGAGAGTTTGGCGTCTTCACAGGGCTTGCCCGTGTAAGGGCCTGGCGACATGAACTGGAGCGTCGGGTTTCTGTGAAGAATGCCGTCAGTGAAGATTACCCGACCCTTCTGCGTGACTTCATCAGACGGCGCAATTCTTACCTGTCCCAGATCATGCAGACAGGAGGGCCGAAGAAGACAGTTACACAGGTGCGATCGGCTGACCGCTGATCACTTGATATCGTTTTGTCGGGCCGCAGTACAGAACCGGACGTTTGAGGTCGCTTGGCGAATGTCCGCTTTGTCCCGCACATCGGATAGTCGCCGACTTTCCCTTGAAGGCCCGCAGCAGCCCCAACCGGCAATTGCCGGCAGTCCATGCCCGTCGGTGCGATGCGCCGGGTTACTGCTGCCCCCACAGCGCAACCGGGAACAAACCACCGATCGCACTGATGAATGGCTCAGGGATCTACGAATCCTCCTGAGCTCAAACACCCGGAAAACCCTAGCCGTGTAGTCCGACAGAGGGCTGCGCTTCAATCGCGGGTCAATCTATCCCAGATGGTGGATCACTTTCAGGGGGTTACTCCAAAGGGCGGGGATAAGAAGCTCGTGGCAACGAGGATAAGAACGCTTTTATCGCTATTGGGGCGAACTGGCGTGGCTGGCTGACGATCGGGTCAGAGCGAAAATTAATCTGCGAGCCGGGCTTCGAGGATATGCCGCTGGATCTTGCCGCTGGTCGATCTGGGAAAATCCTCGAACGCGATGAAGCGAATTTCGCGTGGTCGCTTATAGCCAGCGAGGCTTTCGCGGCACAAGTTCAGCAGCGCCTCGGCATCCGGCCCGTCATCGTCACAGGCGACAAAGGCCACCGGGCTTTCCCCCCATTTCGCGTCGAAGGCCCTTACCACGGCGGCATCGATCACATCGGGATGAGAAAGAAGCACACGTTCGATTTCCGCCGGATAGACGTTTTCACCTCCGGTCTTGATCAGGTATTTCGCCCGATCCACAAAGTCGACGGTGCCGTCCGCATTGCGCCGGAACAGATCGCCCATGTGGAAAAAGCCGTTGCGAAAGTCACGGGCATTGGTGTCGTCGGCGTTCCAGTACCCGGAAAACAGCGTCGGACCCCGAAGCGCCATTTCGCCCGGCGTTCCATCGGGGACTTCGCGGTCGTCGGGATCGACCAGCCGCACCTCGCAAAAGGCGCTGATGCGCTTGGACAGCCGGTCCGGGGTCACACCCGGCGCGATCAGATCGGCGGTTCCCGGCGGCAGGCCGGTTTCGGTCGCCCCGAAGGAATTCAGATAGGGCGTGTCCAGAAGACCGGTCAGTTCCGCGATCTGATGCGGCGGCACCAGATCAGCCATTGCGCCGCAAACCTTGATCCCCTTCAGCGGCAAAGGGTTGGCGTGCCGTTCGTTAATAAAAGCCTCCAGTGCCCCGGGCATCATCACGAACCAGCCGATCCTGTGGCGTGACAGCGCCTCGTTGATGACGGCGGGCTGCAGCCCGTCCACCATCACCACGGTCCCGCCCCGCAGGATCGTTGCCAGCGCATGATCGGTGGAGGCCATGTGGAACATCGGCGCCCAGGCGATGAACCCGTCGCCGGGATCCAGCGCCAGCTGGGCCGCAAAAACCATGGATCGGGCGATATGCGCGCGGTGGCTGATATGCGCCCCCTTGGGCAGGCCCGTGGTCCCCGAGGTATAGAGGATCGTCAGACCGGCCTCGGGGTCGTCAACCATGGTTCCGGTGCGCGGGTCCGGCTCGACCCCGGCAATGGCCGTTTCCAGGTCTGGCCCGACGGTTAGACAGGGTGTCGACGCGACGGCGCGGTAAGCTTCTGAAAGTTCCGGTTCGACAACCGCGAGAACCGGCTCGACCAGATCGATGCAGTGCCGCAGTTCATCGGGGGCAAGCCGCCAGTTCAGACAGGCGACGATCGCGCCGATTCCCGCTGCTGCAAGTTCGACCTCCAGGTATTCTGAGCGGTTATGCGACAGGATCGCGATCCTGTCTCCGGGCGCCACGCCTCGTGCCAGAAATACAGCCGCCAGACGATCGACCCGCTCCAGCAGTTCTGCATAGGTCAGTTTTCTGCTGCCGTCCTCGATGGCGAGGGCGCGGGCGCAGTCATGTGCGCGGGTTCGAAAGATCGAATACAGATCAGCGCGCCCCGCGCGGATGACGTCGGTCAGCATAGTTTCCCCCTTGCCCGAGCCTCGGTTCAGAGATCCTGCGCCAGGCGCACGCCCTCATCAATGGCGCGCAGCGCATCCAGTTCGGCGGCCTCCTTTGCCCCGCCGATCATCGTAACCGGGACGCCGCGCGCTACAACCTCTTTGGCCAGGGCCCGTTCCGGTTCCTGACCGGTGCACAGCACAATTGTATCGGCTGCGATGACCGTCGGGTTTCCGTCCGCGACGATGTGCAGCCCCGCATCGTCGATATGTTCATAGGTCACCCCGCCCATTGCCTCGACCCCATGTTTGCGCAGCGCGTTGCGCAGGATCCACCCTGTCGAAACACCAAGCCCCGCGCCCGGTTTAGCGGTCTTGCGCTGCAGCATGACGACCTTGCGGCGCGACGGCTTCGGTGCCAGAGGGTCGCCCGCCAGGGCACCCGAGGAGACAAACTCGGGGTCCACTCCCCAGGTTTCGCAAAAGACGTCGGAATTCGCGGTCTCGGCGGGTTTGGTCACTAGGAACTCGGCCACATCATGACCGATGCCCCCCGCCCCCATCACCACGACACGGTCGCCCGCCTCGCGGTCACCGGACAGAATTTCGGCGTAGGTCGCGACGCTGGGATGGTCGATACCCGGCAGGTCGGGAATGCGCGGCGTGACCCCGGTGGCGATGACCACATGGTCAAATCCCTCAAGATCGCTCGCCTCTGCCCGCTGTCCCAGACGCTGCGTGACCCCGTGTTTCTGCATCTGACCGGCATAATACCGCAGGGTTTCGTCGAATTCGTCCTTGCCTGGTGCGGCGCGGGCCAGATTCAGCTGACCGCCCAATTTGTCCTGCGCTTCGAACAGGGTGACATCGTGGCCCAGCCGTGCCGCCTCGGCGGCTGTGGCCATGCCCGCGGCACCACCGCCAACGACGGCCACTTTCTTTGGCGTGTCGGTTGGCGTATCCCGGAATTCCGTTTCACGCCCGGCCCTTGGATTGACCAGACATCCGACCGGCCGGTCCGAAAAAATGAAATCCAGGCAGGCCTGGTTGCAGGCAATGCAGGTGTTGATCTCGTCTGCGCGGCCCTCGCGCGTCTTTTTCACGAAATGCGGATCGGCCAGAAACGGGCGCGCCATCGAGATCATGTCCGCATCGCCAGAGGCAAGTATGTCTTCTGCAAGCTGGGGTGTGTTGATCCGGTTCGAGGCGACTACCGGGATCGACACCGCCGCTTTGACGTTGGCTGCCGCCTTGCGCCAGGCACCGCGCGGCACCGGGTAGGCGATCGTCGGCACGCGGGCCTCATGCCAGCCGATGCCGGTGTTCAGGATATCCGCACCCGCAGCCTCGATCTTGCGGGCCAGTGCGGCAATTTCTTCGGCGGGCGCGCCGCCCTCGACCAGATCGGCCGCCGAAATCCGGTAGATGACCAGAAAGTCGGGGCCGCAACGTTCGCGCACCGCGCGCACGATCTCGACCGGGAATCGGTGGCGGTTCGCGGCGCTGCCGCCCCAGTCGTCTTGGCGCTTGTTGGTGTGGGTGACGGTGAATTCGTTGATCAGGTATCCCTCGGACCCCATGATCTCGACGCCATCAAAGCCTGCGGCCAGCGCATTGGCGGCCGCTACGGCAAAATCCTCGATGGTACGGAGAATGTCGGCTTCGGTCATTTCACGCGGGATGAAACGGTTGATCGGGGCGCGGATCGGCGACGGGGCCACACACCCTTCGATCTTGGCATAGCGCCCGGCGTGGAGGAGTTGCGCGCAGACCAGGCTGCCTTCGGCCTGCACCGCCTCGCAGATCGGGCGCAGGTCAAGCGCTTCTTCCGGGTCATCGATTCTCGGACCTTCTGGATCGAATATGCCCTCGGCATTGGGCGAAAACCCGCCGGTGACCAGAATCGCCGCCTCCCCCCGCGCACGCTCGGCGTAAAACGCGATCTGTTTGGCTATGCCGTCAGGCTCGGTTTCCAACCGCGTGTGCATCGACCCCATGATGACACGATTTCGCAATGTATGCTGGCCTGCGCGGATGGGCGAGAGCATGGTTTCAAAGCTTCCATCTGGTCTATTTTTCACTTTGGTTCTCCTCCTCAAAACTGCACTTGATCTACATTCTAACATTTGTTAGATTTTTGGAAAGAAGATTTTCGCTCATGGGGAGGAGCACCGATGCAATTCCAGCCTACAGACGATCAGAAGGCGTTTCGCGAGACCGCAAAGCGCTTCGCAACTGAAAGGCTTGCGCCCACATATCAAGAACGCGCCAGCGGCCATACATTCGACCGTGCGCTGATCAAGGAGATGGGCGCACTGGGGCTGATCGGGGCCGATCTGCCCGAGGAATTCGGGGGTCTCGGCGAAAGCTCTGTCACGTCAGGGCTGATCGTCGAAGAGATCGCCTATGCCGATTTCAACGCAAGTTACGTGCAGCTTCTGGGCTCTCTCATGGGCGGAATGGTTGCCAAACATGCCTCCAAGGACATCGCGTCGGAATGGGTGCCCAAGGTTGTTTCGGGTGATGCGGTCATTGGCCTGGGCCTGACAGAGCCGCGCGGCGGTTCGGATGCGGCGAACCTGATTCTGAGGGCCGAGAAATCCGGCAACGGCTGGCGGCTGAACGGTGAAAAGACATCCATGAGTTTTGCCAGTCAGGCGGATGCGGCGGTCGTCTTTGCCCGTACCGGCGATCCTGATGGCGGCTCACGCGGGGTCAGCGCCTTTTTCGTCGATCTGAACCAGGAAGGCATCAAGCGCACCCATTTTGACGACATCGGCACCAAGCCTGTCGGGCGCGGCTCGGTTTTCTTTGACGATGTTTTCGTGCCGGCTGAAAACATGATGGCGGAACAGGACCATGCCTTTGGCACGATCATGGCGGGCTTCGACTATTCCCGCGCACTGATCGGGCTGGAGTGCCTGGGGGCCGCGCAAGCGTCGGTGGATGAAACCTGGGCCTACGTTCAGGAGCGCGAGGCATTCGGAGCCCCGATCGTGCAGTATCAGGGTGTCAGCTTTCCCTTGGCCGAGGCCGAGACCCAACTGACCATGATGCGCCAGCTTTGCTATTACACGTTGGACCTGCGCGACCGTGGCCTGCCCCACACCTCTCAGGCCGCCATGTGCAAATGGTACCTGCCCAAAACCGCCTGCGAGATCCTGCACCAGTGCCTGATCCTGCACGGACATTACGGCTACACCACCGACCTGCCCCACCACCAGCGCTACAACGATGTGCTCGGCTTGCAGATCGGTGACGGCACCGCGCAGATCCAGAAGCTGGTGATCGCCCGCGAGAAGGTCGGTCGCATGGCGCTGCAGTATGACAAGAAGGCGAAGGGAGCCTCGAAATGAGCGACCCCATCCTCGTCACTTCCGAGGGCAACACCGGCATCATCGAACTGGCCCGCCCCGAGAAATTCAATTGCCTGTCACTTGAGGTGCATGAGCGTATTTCTGTCGCGCGTGCGGAATTCGAGGCGAACCCCGCTATTCGGGCGATCCTCATCCGGGCGCAGGGCAAGCACTTTTGCACCGGTGCCGATCTGGTGGAAGTGAAAGGTAAATTGAACGATCCCGCCGCGCTGGACCATTTCATCGCCTTTGGCATGAACAACCTGCGTGCGCTCGAAACCTCCTCCCTCCCTGTCGTGGTGGCAGTGCAGGGGTTGTGTCTGGCCGGCGGGATCGAACTGATGCTGGCATGCGATGTGTGTTTCGCGGCCGAAAGCGCCCAGTTTGGCGATCAGCACGCGCAATTCGGGCTGATTCCCGGTTGGGGTGGCTCGCAGCGGTTGACACGGTTGATGGGGCAGCGCAGGGCGCTCGACCTGATGTTCTCGGCCCGCTGGCTCAAGTCGGACGAGGCCAAAGAGGCCGGATTGGTCAACTACATCGTGCCGGATGCGGACCTGCACAAGTCTGCGCTGGAATACTGCGAGAAAATCGCCACCCGTTCACGTCCCGGCATCGCCGAGATGAAGCGGTTGGCGCGCGAAGGCGCGGACCTTGGTATCGACCAGCAGATGCGGCTTGAGCGCGATGCCGCCGTGCGCGCACTGCCCAGCGATGACGTGGCCGAGGGCCTCGATGCATTCGAGAACCGGCGCGCCCCCGAATTCAAGGCTTGAGGACGAAGCATGGATTTCATTTTGAACGACGAACAACGCCAGATTTACGACTATGGCGGCCAGCTGGCGCAGAAGTTCGACAACGATTACTGGCTGAGACACGCACGCAAGCACGAGTTTCCGCACGAAATGTTCCGCCAGATCGCCGATGACGGCTTCCTCGGCATCATGGTGCCCGAGGAATATGGCGGCGCGGGCCTTGGTATGACCGAAATGGCCCTGTTCATGGAGGGCACCGCCAATCACGGCATTCCTCTTTTGATGATGGTGGTCGGGCCGACCATGTCGCTGGCCCATATCGCCAGCCACGGGAGCGAGTTCCACAAGAAAGAACTGCTGCCGGCTGCCTGCCGCGGTGATATCCAGTTCTGTTTCGCGATCACCGAACCGGGGGCCGGGTCTAACACGATGAAGGCCACTACGCTGGCCAAGCGTCGAGGCAACCGGTTCAGCCTGTCGGGCGAAAAGACCTTCATCACCGGGGCCGAAGTGGCCGACTACTGCCTCGTGGTGGCGCGGACCAAACCGCATACCGAGGTCAGCCGCAAGACCGACGGCTTTACCCTGTTCGCCGTGGATCTGAAGAAAAAAGGCGTCGACAAGCAGCGGGTGAAGATCTCGATCCCCCTGCCCGAGGAGCAGTGGACACTGTTCTTCGACGATGTGGATCTCGGCCCCGAGGATGTGGTCGGCGAGGTGGACGAAGGGTTCTCGATCCTGTTCGACAGCCTCAACCCCGAGCGTATCATCCTGGCCGCCTTGTGCTGCGGCATCGGCCGGTTCGCCCTGAACAAGGGCGTGGCCTATGCCTCCGAGCGCAATGTGTTCGGCCAACCCATCGGTGCGCACCAGGGCGTGCAGCATCCGATGGCCAAGGCGCACACAGCGGTCGAGATGGCCAGTCTGATGACCCGGCGCGCGGCATGGGAGTTCGACAACAAGCTGCCTGCCGGTGCGTCGTCGAACATGGCGAAATATGCCGCCGCCGAAGCCGGGATCGAAGCGGTCGACGCGGCGCTTCAGGCGCATGGTGGATCGGGCTTTACCGAAGATACGGGACTTTACGAAATGTACCCGCTGGTCCGCCTGCTGCGCACAGCGCCGGTGAACCGCGAACTGTGCCTGAGCTTTATCGGCGAAAAGGTCATGGGCCTGCCACGATCCTATTGATCGCCACGGCTTGGAACGGAGAACGACATGCAATTTGGAATGCGCTTCCGGCGGGAGGATGCCGCCGACAAGGTAAATGATCGCTTCTGGCACGCGATCGAGGGCACGCCGCTCGACGAGGTGCGCCGTATTCAGGAAGAGCGGCTGCGTGACCAGATGGCCTATCTCAAGTCGAATTCGACCTTCTATCAGGAAAAGTTCGCCGACGCCGGTGTCGATTTCGACGAGATTCGCAGCATCGAAGACCTGCAGAAGCTGCCTTACACCTACAAGACCGAGATCCGCGAAAGCCTTGCTGCGGAACCGCCCTTCGGCAAGCACCGCGCGGCACCAATGTCGGACATCATCCAGATGCAGGCCTCGTCGGGCACCACCGGCAGCCCCTCGTATGTGGCCCTGACCGAATCCGACGCCGAAATGTGGCACGAGATGACGGCGCGCTGCTTCTTCGCCAACGGGGTGCGACCGGGCGATATGGTGTTGCACGCGTTTTCGCTGGCCAAGGGCTTTGTCGGCGGCATCCCGGTGATGCAGGGATTGCAGTACATGGGCACGATCGATGTGCCGGTGGGGGCGGATGGCGGTGCAGAACGTCTGCTGCGCGCCTGCGCAGACACGCGGCCGCGTTGCGTGGTCGGCGCTCCGAACTTTGTTCTGCACCTGGCCGAAAAGGCTCCCGAGGTGCTGGGATGCAAGGCCAGCGAACTGGGTATCGAGCGCGTGATCGTCGGCGGCGAACCCGGCGGCGGCATTCCCGCAATTCGGGCAAAGATCGAAAAGGCCTGGGGTGCGAAATGCACCGAGATGCTGGGCGGCACCGATCTGGGCGTGACATACTGGGCCGAGTGCGACGCCCAGTCGGGTATGCACATGGTCAACATGGACTATATCATCACCGAATTGCTCGACCCCGAAAGCGGCGAAATCATCCCCTGGGAAAAAGGTGCCGAGGGCGAGATGGTCTATACCGCGCTCGGCCGCCAGGCGAGCCCGCTCGTGCGGTTCCGGTCAGGCGATTATATCGAAGTGATCGATACCGAATGCTCCTGCGGCCGCACCGGGCCGAAGATCCGCTGTACCGGCCGGACCGACGACATGCTGATCGTCCGGGGGGCCAATGTCTTCCCGTCGGCGATCAACAGCGTCATTACCGAAATGGTGCCGGACACCAATGGCGTCATGCGCATCGTGGCCGATTTCGAGGGCCACACCACGCAGGGCGCGCTGACGGTGATTGTCGAACGCGGCCCCAATCGCGATCCGGCCGATGACGTCACCCTCAAAAAGAAAATCGAGCAGCGCCTGCGCGAATCCTTGGTCTTCAAGGCCGACGTTCACCTGGTTGCGGCCGACACTTTCGAAAAACCTGGCGCCGCCAAGGTCGCCTTCGTTCTCAGGAAATATCCAGACCTGCCATGACTAGAATGAAATCCCTTCTCGACACCGCGTCGGACGACTTCCGCGCCAACGACGTGTCTTACCGCGAAAAGGTCGATGAACTACATGCCCTCCGGCTCTTACAGCGCGTCGGCGGCCCCGAAATGGCGCGCAAACGTCATGTGGACAAAGGCAAAATCCTGCCGCGCGAACGGATCGAACGACTGATCGACCCGGGCACACCATTTCTGGAACTCGGCGAGTTGGCCGGACTGAATATGCACAAGGGAGTTCCACCCGGCGCCGGCATCATCACCGGTATTGGCGTGATCGAAGGCCGTCAGTGCATGATCATCGCCAATGATGCCACCGTAAAGGGCGGCACCTATTTCGGGATCACCTGCCGCAAACACGTCCGGGCACAGAAAATTGCCTGGAAAAACCGCCTGCCCGTCATCACCCTCGTGGACTCCGGCGGTGCCTTCCTGCCCGACCAGGCCAACCTTTTCCCCGACGAAGGCCAGTTCGGCTCCATCTTTCACCAACAGATCGGCATGTCTGGCGATGGTGTGCCGCAAATCGCCGTGGTCATGGGGCCCTGCACCGCGGGTGGTGCCTATATCCCCGCGCTCTGTGACGAAGTGGTGATCGTGCGCGGTCAGGGCTTTATGTATCTAGGCGGACCGGAATTGACCTTTGCCGCAACCGGCGAAAAGGTCGAAGCCGAAGAACTGGGTGGCGGCAAGATGCATTCGTCCGTCTCCGGTGTGACAGACCATTTGGCCGAAGATGACGCCCACGCTCTGGCCATCACGCGCGAAATTGTCAGCCATCTTGGCGAAAAACCCCAACCCCGCAAGACGCCCGAAACGCCCCGTGCGCCCGCCTACCCGGTCGAAGAGATTTATGGACTCATCAGCCGCGACCCCAAGGTGCCGACCGACAACCGCGAAATCGTGGCTCGGTTGGTCGATGAGAGCGATTTTCACGAATTCAAACCGCTTTATGGCGACACGATCATGACCGGCTGGGGCCGCATCCACGGCCACGAGGTCGGTATTCTCGCAAATACAGGCGTGCTTTTCGTCGAAGCCGCACTGAAGGCCACGCATTTCATCAATCTCTGCGTCCAGCGTGATATTCCGCTGCTGTTCCTGGCCGATGTGAACGGCTTCATGGTGGGCCGCGAGGTCGAGCAGATGGGCATTGCCAAGGCTGGCGCCAAGATGATCACGGCCATGTCTTCGGCCCGGGTGCCGAAATTCACCATTATCACCGGCGGCTCCTATGGGGCGGGATACCTGGCCATGCTGGGCCGCCCGTTCCAGCCGGACGCAATGTTTGCCTGGCCGACGGGACGGTCGGCGATCATGGGGCCGGAACAGGCCGCCAGCGTGCTGGCTCAGGTCCGCGCGCAGATCAACGAACGCGAAGGCAAAAGCTGGACCCCCGAGGAGGAGGAAGCCTTCAAGGCACCGATCCGCAAGGAATACGAAGATTTTCAGGGAGCCTATAATTTTGCTTCCAACCTTTGGATCGACAGCGTGATCGAGCCCTGTGAGACCCGTGATGTCATGGCGCTGATGCTGGATGTGACATCGCGCAGACCCAAGGTCGATACCAAATTCGGCGTGTTCAGGATGTGAGGAGCGAACCGTGAAAATCAAGACGCTTCTGATCGCCAACCGCGGCGAAATTGCCTGCCGGATCGCGCGCACTGCGCGGGCCAGCGGTATCATTCCCGTCGGCGTGCATTCGCAGGCCGACGCCAATGCCCTGCATGTCCGCGAGATTGGCAAATCTGTCTGTATCGGCGCCGGACCTGCATCCGAGAGCTATCTGAAAATCGACGCGGTGATTGCCGCTGCGCAATCAGTGGGCGCGGATGCGATCCATCCCGGTTATGGCTTTCTGGCCGAAAACCCCGATTTTGCTCGTTCGGTCGAAGCCGCCGGCATGATCTTCATGGGGCCGACGCCTGAAACGCTTGAACGTTTCGGCGACAAGGCCAGCGCCAAAGAGGCCGCCGTGGCGGCCAGCGTCCCGGTGATTTCGGGCGCCGAAGGTGCGCGGTCCGATCCCGAGCAGATTGCCGAGGAGGTGCGCCAAATGGGCCTGCCGGTGCTGCTCAAGGCGGTCGGCGGCGGTGGTGGGCGCGGACAACGGCTCGTCACTGACGAAACCACGCTGGTCGAGGACATCGAAGGCGCGCTGCGCGAAGCAAAATCCACCTTCGGCTCCGAAGGGCTGCTGTTGGAGCGTTTCCTGCCCGAGGCGCGCCATGTTGAAGTGCAGATCGCAGGTGACGGCAAAGGCCATGTGGTGCATCTGTTCGAACGCGATTGCACGCTTCAGCGCCGCCACCAGAAGGTCATCGAGGAAGCCCCGGCCTGGGGTCTGCCCCGAACGCTTCTGGACGACATCGCACGCGACGCGGTGCGCTTGGGCGAAACGCTGGACTATCGCGGGCTGGGCACGGTCGAATTTCTGGTCGCGGGTGGCGAGTATTTCTTCCTTGAGGTGAACCCGCGCATTCAGGTGGAACATCCCGTCACCGAAGCGATCACCGGGCTGGACCTTGTCGCGCTTCACCTGCGGATTGCCGAAGGCGCGGGCCTTGGACTGGTGCAGGACGATCTGACGATCAACGGCCACGCGGTCGAGGCGCGGCTTTACGCCGAAGATCCGGCGATGCAATTCGCCCCGTCGACGGGCACGCTCTCCACGCTCAGCCTGCCATCGGGCCTGCGCATCGACAGCGGCGTCGAAGAAGGCGATGCCGTCACGCCCTACTACGACCCGATGATCGCCAAGCTGATCGTGCACGCGCCCGACCGGGAAACCGCATTGGCACGTCTGGCCACGGCGCTTGATCATGTCGCGGTCGAAGGTGTCGAGACCAATCGCGCCTTTCTAACGGCGCTGGCGCGAAACCATGAATTCGAACGGATGCAGGTGCATACCCGCTGGATCGACGGCAGGCTGGATGAGCTGACACAGGCACCCGGCCTGACCCGCCCCGATCTGTGGAAGGCGACCGCTGCCATTCTCTTCGTGACCCAGTCGCGCAGCGACACAAACGCCAATCCCTGGACCAACCGTGATGCCTTTACCGGCTGGCGGCTTGGACTGGGCGGCGATGCGATTGAAGCGGGGCAGCGCGTGACGCTTACCGATTCTGACGAGGTATCCGAAGAACTGCGCGTCAGTCCTGTCAAACCGGGTGCCAAGTACACCATCCATTCGGAGAAAGGCGAGGCGCTGATACTGTCGGCACGTGAACTGACCCCGGGCCGTTGGCGTGTCGGCGAAGGCGACACCGTCCATCTGATCGACGCGCGCCTGCACGCGGGCGTGATCGAACTGGATACGCCCGAAGGCCGCCTGGTATTTCGGCCCGCCGCGCCCCTTGCCTTTGCCGGCGACAATGCCGCGGCGGATCGCGCCGTGACCTCTCCGCTGACCGGCATGATTGTCGAAATCAAGGTCTCCGATGGTCAGAGCGTGGCCGAAGGCGACGTGGTCGCGGTCATGGAATCCATGAAACTCGAAATCTCGATCCGGGCGGCCGCGGCCGGGATCGCCAGCAATATATCCGTCTCGAATGGGGACATGGTCGATCGCGGCCAGGTCATCGCCGAGATCCTGCCATCCGAGGAGTGATGAAATGAGCGACTTTCCCAAATTCGTAGAATTTCGTGAAGAAGGCCCGCGTGAGGGTTTTCAGATCGAAAAGAAGATTTACCCGATCGAAGAGCGGATCGAACTGATCGACATGCTCAGCGAAACCGGCTTGAAACGCATTCAGGTCGGCAGCTTTGTCAGCCCGAAATACGTTCCTCAGATGGCGGACACCGGCGAGTTGTTCCAGCGTATCAAGCGCAAACCGGGCGTGAACTACACATCGCTGTGGCTGAACGACAAAGGGTTTCGCAAGGCCCTGACCGCGCATGAGGTCGATATCGACCCGCGTCTGCTGTTCTATCCTTCCGAAGCATTCGCCCAATCGAACAACAATTGTTCCTCGGCCGAGATGCGGGAAAAACAACGTGACTGGGTCCGTCTTTACAAGGAAGAGGGATATACCGTCGACGCGGCCTATGTGATGACCGCCTTCGGCTGCAACCTCGAGGGCCCCATCCCCCAAGAACGCATCTTGGACGATTTCCGCTTTATCCTTCAGCTATGCGAAGAAGAGAACATCCCCGTGCCGATCCTCGTGGTCGCCGACACCATGGGTTGGGGAAACCCCGAGGCGGTCAAACGGATGATCGGCGCCCTGCGCGAATTGGCGCCCGAGGCGCGCATCGGTATGCACATCCATGACACACGTGGGCTGGGGATCGCCAACGTTTATGCGGCCCTGTCGATGGGCGTGGACATGTTCGAAAGCTCCGTCGCCGGTCTTGGCGGCTGTCCTTTCGCGGGCCACGGCCACGCGCGCGCCGCAGGAAATGTCTGCACCGAGGATTCAGTGTTCCTGTGTCACGAGCTCGGCATCGAAACCGGCATTGATCTGGACAAGCTGATCGCAGCGGCGGTCAAAGCAGAAGAGATCATCGGTGTGCCGCTCATGGGCCGGGTCATGCACACCGGCGGGTTGGACAAATACCGCAAGTCACGCTGAGGGAGCAAGAAGATGACAAAAGCACTTGACGGAAAGGTCGTTCTGGTCACCGGGGCCGGCGGTGGGATCGGGCGTGATATCGCCTTGATGGCAGCCGCAGAAGGCGCCGCCGTGGTGGTCAATGATCTGGGCGCATCCCTGAAAGGCACCGGTCAGACAGAAACTGCGGCGCAGAAAGTCGTCGAAGAGATCAAGGCGGCGGGCGGCGATGCGATCGCCGATGGCGGCAACGTCACCGATCCGGACGCCGCGCGCGCGATGATCGAGGCGGGTGTCAAGGAATTCGGCCGCATCGACGCGGTGGTGAACAACGCCGGCATCCTGCGCGACGGGTTCTTCCACAAAATGACCTACGAGGATTTCGACGCGGTGGTGAAGGTCCATCTCTATGGCGCCTTCAACACCAGCCGCGCGGCGGCCGATTATTTCCGCGAGCAAGAGGGCGGTGCTCTGGTGCACATGACCTCGACCTCGGGGCTGATCGGCAATCTGGCGCAGGCGAATTATTCGGCGGCAAAGCTGGGCATCGCGGCCTTCTCGAAATCGGTAGCGCTCGACCTGAAACGCTGGAACGTGCGGTCAAACTGCATCGCGCCCTTCGCCTGGAGCCGGATGATCTCGTCTATCAAGACAGACACCCCGGAACAGGTGGCACGGGTCGAAAAGATCAAGGAGATGACACCGGCCAAGGTTGCACCGATGGCCTGTTTCCTGATGAGCGACCGCGCGGCTGACGTGTCAGGACAAATCTTTGCGGTTCGCAAGAACGAGATCTTCCTGTTCAACCAGCCCCGCCCGGTGCGGTCGGTTCATTCCGATGATGGCTGGACCGCCGATGAAATCGCCGAGCGCGCCATTCCCGCGCTCAAATCACAGTTCACGCCGCTCGAAGTTTCGGCGGATGTCTTTTCGTGGGATCCGGTTTGATGGGAAAACGCAAAGAAAAAATCAGCTCCGACATTGCCTGGAGCACCTCTGACAAGATCAGCGTGCGTGGGCTCGATCTGCCCAACGAGATCCTGGGCCACATGAACCTCGGCGATCTGGCGTTTCTGCAGTTGACGGGTCGCAAGGCCACGCCCGAGGAAAGCCGCGTCTTTAACGCTATCGTCATTACCTTGGTCGAACATGGTATCACGCCCTCGGCCCTGGCGGCGCGGATGACCTATATGGGGGCGCCGGAATCGCTTCAGGCGGCTGTGGCGGCTGGCTTGTGCGGGCTGGGCACCGTCTTTGTCGGTTCTATGGAGGGTGCCTCGAAGATGCTTTACGAGGCACTGCCACAGGACAAGTTGGGCACCGGTGTCGATCTGGATGCGCTGGCCGTCGAGACGGTGGAAAAATTCCGCGCCCGCAAGATGATCGTGCCGGGGCTGGGCCATCCGGTGCACAAGCCGGTCGATCCGCGCACACCTCGCCTGTTCCAGATCGCTGCCGAGAACGGCAAGTCCGGTGAATACATCGAGTTGATCCAGAAAATTCAGGCCGTTGCCGAAGAAAAATCGGGTAAGATGCTGCCGATCAACGCCACCGGGGCGATCGGAGCGATCTGCTGTGAATTTGGCTTCCCCTGGAAGATCGTGCGGGGCTTTGGCGTCATGGCACGCGCCATCGGTCTGGTCGGTCATATCCTCGAAGAGAGCGAAAACCCGATTTCCTATGAGCTTTGGCAGCGTGCCGAGCAGGAAATTCTTGAAACGTCGGGTCCGGGAGCGAAGTAACCGATGCAGACGTCAGCCCCAGACACTCACACCGATCTGCGCGACGCCTTGCGCGCACTTTGCGCGCAGTTTCCGCCAGAGTATCATCGCAAGTTCGGCGAAGACGAAACCTACCCCGAGGAATTCGTCGATGCGCTGACCCGCGAGGGCTGGCTTGCCGCGATGATCCCAGAGGAATACGGTGGCTCGGGTCTGGGGTTGACCGAAGCCTCGATCATCATGGAGGAGGTGAACCGCTGCGGCGGAAACGCGGGCCATTGCCACGGGCAGATGTATAACATGGGCACGCTGCTGCGGCATGGTTCGGATGAGCAAAAGCAGAAATACCTGCCCGGCATCGCCAGCGGCGCGTTGCGCCTGCAATCCATGGCCGTGACCGAACCGACAACCGGGACCGACACCACCAAACTGAAGACCACCGCGGTCAAGAAAGGTGACCGGTATGAGATCAATGGCC
This sequence comes from Sulfitobacter sp. THAF37, assembly GCF_009363555.1. Taxonomy (NCBI): domain Bacteria; kingdom Pseudomonadati; phylum Pseudomonadota; class Alphaproteobacteria; order Rhodobacterales; family Roseobacteraceae; genus Sulfitobacter; species Sulfitobacter sp. THAF37. The sequence goes on along the minus strand of NZ_CP045373.1, from coordinate 24,626 downwards.
AGAAGGTCTGGATCAGCCGTATCCAGCATTCCGACCTGATGATCCTGCTGGCACGCACCACGCCGCTGAGCGAGGTCAAGAAAAAGTCGCAGGGCCTGTCGATCTTTATGGTCGATCTGAAAGAGGCTATCGGCAACGGGATGGAGGTCCGCCCCATCGCCAATATGCCCGGCCACGAAACCAATGAAGTGTTTTTCGACAACCTGGAAATCCCCGCCGAGAACCTGATCGGCACCGAGGGGCGCGGGTTTTACCATATTCTTGACGGGTTGAACGCCGAACGGACCCTGATTGCGGCGGAATGTATCGGTGATGGATACTGGTTCGTCGACAAAGCCCGCGCCTATGCCGGTGACCGCGTGGTCTTTGACCGTCCCATCGGCCAGAACCAAGGCGTGCAATTCCCTATCGCCAGGTCTTATGTGAACATCGAGGCCGCCAATCTGATGCGCTTTGAAGCCTGCAGGCGGTTCGATGCTGGGCTGGATTGCGGAGCACAGGCGAATATGGCTAAGCTGCTGGCTTCGGAGGCCAGCTGGGAAGCGGCCAATGCCTGCATTCAGACCCATGGCGGCTTCGGTTTCGCACGGGAATACGATGTCGAGCGCAAGTTCCGCGAGGCGCGCCTCTATCAGGTCGCCCCGATCTCGACCAACCTGATCCTGTCATATGTCGGAGAACATATCCTCGGCATGCCAAGATCGTTCTGAAGGCTAGGATTATGGGTGAGATCGACCTTGACGCGCTGGCGCCCTGGCTGGGACGCACCGAGACTAAGGAAGATGTTCTGACGCACGGGCTGATCGACAAATTCCGCGCCACGCTCGGTCCGCATCTTTGGGATGGAGCGGGCGATGTCCCGCTGGGAATTCATTGGTGCCTTGCCCTTGATACCGTGCCAGCGACCGCCCTGTCAGAAGACGGCCATGCCGCGAGGGGTGGATTTCTGCCCCCTGTTCCGCTGCCCGCCCGCATGTGGGCTGGCGGCGATGTTACGCATATCGCGCCGCTGAAAATCGGCGAAACCATCACCCGACGCTCTTCGATCAGGGATATTGTGGCCAAGCAGGGCCGTAGTGGACCATTGGTCTTTGTGACCGTCGAACATGAGTATCTGAGTGGCAACCGGCTTTGTATCCGGGAGCAGCAAACGATCGTTTATCGTGAGATTTCCGCCCCCCGCACGGGCGAGAGCGCACCTGACGCGGGTGACCCCACCACGCTCAGATCGACCCTGACACCGGATCCTGTTCTGCTGTTTAGCTATTCGGCGCTGACGTTCAATGCCCATCGCATTCACTATGACCACATCTACGCCACCGAAACCGAAGCCTATTCCGGGCTTGTTGTCCATGGCCCCTTGCAAGCCACGCTACTTCTGAATCTGGCGGCGGATGCGTTGAAAACATCGCCTCACCGGTTTTCTTTTCGCGGACTCGCGCCACTCACCCTGCCCTGCGAATTGCAACTGCACAATGAAGAGACCGGCACCTCCGGGACAGTCTGGTGTCAGGATCAAAACGGTCTTCGAAGCTTTTCCGCAGAGTACGCGGCTGTCTGATCGTTTTTCTTCGGTAGCGAATTCAATTGTTGACCAAATTTTCTAACATCTGTTAGGAATGGCGGAGAAACTTGGTAAATAAACCAGGCAAACCTCTGAATTTAGAGGTGGGAGGAGGAACAATGCGAGGAAAACTCGTAACCAACGAAAAACCGTGCGGTCAGGCTATGCGCGCCTCCATGAGGTGTGGGGCAAAAGCACGGGCCGCAACATGACCACGAATAACGGGCACGTATCCTCACCGCTTGCGGTGCGTGGTGCAACTTTGAAATTTGGCGGTGTGACCGCGCTCGACGATGTGAGCATTTCTGTGGCCGACGATGAATTGCTTGCAATTATCGGACCGAACGGAGCCGGAAAAACATCACTTCTGAACGTGACTGCGGGCTTCTACCGTCCGCAGAAGGGCCGTGTCGAATTGTCCGGGCAGGACGTGACCGGCCTGCGTGTTGACCAGATCGCCCGGCGCGGTCTGGCGCGGACGTTTCAGGGCACCCATCTTTTTGCCGGGCAGACGGTGGTGGAAAACATTATGATCGGCCGCCACATGCTGATGAAATCGAATGTAGTCCAGGCCTTTTTCCAGTTCGGTCCCGTGATGCGCGAGGAATCGGAACATCGTGAAGCCGCAGAGGAGATCATCGATTTTCTCGAGATCGAGGCAATCCGCAACCGGCCCGTGGGCACGTTGGGGTATGGGTTGCGCAAGCGTGTCGATCTGGGCCGTGCATTGGCGCAGGAACCGTCGATCCTGCTGATGGATGAACCGATGGCCGGCATGAACTCGGAGGAAAAAGAAGACCTGGCGCGCTTCATTCTCGATGTGCGCGAGGCGCGCAAGATTCCGGTAGTTCTGGTGGAGCACGACATGGGCGTCGTGATGGACCTTGCCGACCGGATCGTGGTGCTGGATTTCGGGCGGGTCATCGCCGAAGGCACCCCGGAAGAAATCCAGAAGGACCCGGCTGTCATAAAGGCATATCTGGGGTAGCGGCATGGTCAAACAACGGACAGCAATGGTCTTTTCGGACCCAGCAGTGACACATAGCGAAACCCTGCCGCAGGTTTTGCTCGCGCGAGCGACATCCACACCGACCAACCTCGCCGAACGGCACAAGCGCCTGGGCATCTGGCGTGAATTCACCTGGGCCGATGTTCTTGACAGGGTTCGCGCCCTGGCTCTCGGGTTGGAGAACCTGGGCTTGTCGGCTGGCGAATCCGTCATGATGATTGGCGAAAACGAACCCGAACATTTCTGGGCTGAATACGCCGTCCAGTCGTTAGGCGGCAAAGTCCTGTCTGTCTATCCGGATCAAAACGCTGAAGAGATTCTGTATCTGGCCGAAGACTCGCAAACGCGGATTTTTCTGGCGCAGGATCAGGAGCAGGTCGATAAATGCATCGAGATTGCGGGCAAGTACTCGGGCGCCCTGGCGGTCGTTTACTGGGACGATTCCGGTCTGTGGGGCTATGATCATCCCCTGTTGCATTCGTTTGAAAGTGTGAGCGCGGCAGGGCGTCAGATCCACGCCAAGGAACCCGCCAGATTTGAAGAACACGTAAAACGTGGACGGGCGGACGATACCGCCTTGCTGTCCTATACCTCGGGTACCACGGGAAAACCCAAGGGCGTTGTCATCAGCCATCGCTACCTGTTCGACAATTGCTCGCGGGTGATGGGGGCAATCGAAATCGCGCCGGGCACCGAATACCTGACCTACATTTCGCCGGCCTGGGTCACGGAACAGATTTTCGGCCTGTCGATCGGTTTGATCGCGCCCATGGTCGTCAATTTCCCCGAAGGCCCTGAAGACGTACTGACCAACATTCGCGAACTGGCGGTCGACGCACTGGTGTTCAGCCCGCGCCAGTGGGAAAATCTCGCCTCCATCGTTCAGGCCCGGATGCTGGGGGCGGGCAAAATCCGCAATGCGATGTACAACTGGGGCATGAAGGTCGGCCACGACGTTTATGTGGAACGGCTGGAGGGGCGTAGCCCCAGCCTTGCCGCACGCCTGCAGCTTCCCTTTGCCGAAGCTCTGGTGCTGCATCACCTGCGCGACAATCTTGGCCTTGGTAAGGCCAAAAACGCAATGAGCGGCGGCGCCCTGATGGCACCTGACGTCTTTCGTATGTTCCACGCGATGGGGGTTAAGCTGCGCAACGTGTATGGCGCGACCGAAATCGGCCTTCTGACCGCGCATGTCGGCGAAAGCTATCAGCTGGAAACCAGCGGCAGCTGGATGCAAAGCAACACGAACTACGGCGAACCGCTGGAATACAGGGTCTCGGACGAAGGGGAGCTTCAGGTGCGTGGCGGATCGGGCTTCGGTGGCTATCACGGCAAGCCCGAAAAGACCGCAGAGGAATTGACCGAAGACGGTTGGTACAAGACCGGTGACGCGGTGTCGATGACCGACGACGGCGAGCTTTTGTTCTTTGACCGTGTCAAGGATATGCGCCGCCTGGCAAATGGGCACAGCTATCCGCCGCAATTCATCGAAACGCGGTTGCGGTATAGCCCCTTCATCAAGGATCTCATGACCTTGGGCGACGAAACCCGGAGCTTCGTCAGCGCGCTTATCAATATCGATATGGAAGTTCTCGGGCGTTGGGCGGAAGAGAACAAGATCAGCTTTTCGACCTACACCGATCTCTCGCAGAAACCCGAAGTTCTGGACCTTATCAAAGGCGAAGTGGCGCGCATCAATGCGCTCCTGCCCGAAGGCTCGCGCGTGGCACGTTTTGCGAATTTTCCCAAGGAACTCGACCCGGATGAAGGCGAGTTGACCCGCAGCCGAAAGCTTCGCCGGGCCTTTCTGGAGGAACGGTATGCCAAGCTCGTCGAGGCGATCTATGCTGGCGATGACGAGACAGATCTCGAAATCGCTGTGACCTATCAGGACGGCCGTCAAGGCGTTCTCAAGACCACGGTTCGCGTGTCGGATGTTGAAAACGCATCGAAGGCTGCCAAGCGGCAGTCCAAATCTTAAAGGAGGTCGGCGACAATGGTCTATTTCATCAATGACATCATTACCGGGGCTTTGATCGGCCTTCTGTATTCGCTGGTGGCCATGGGCTTTGTTGTGATTTACCGCGCCAGCAAGGTGTTCAACTTCGCGCAGGGCGAGCTTGTGATCATCGGCGGGTTCATCGTCTGGTTCACAACGATGCAAGCGGGGCTTAGCCTTTGGTTGTCGATACCCCTTTCGCTGGTTCTGGCCGGGCTGGTCGGGTACGCAATCGAACGGATTTTCCTGACAAAGCTGATCGGTGAATCGGTTTTCTCGATGGTCATGGTCACCGTCGGCCTTTTGATCCTGCTGCGCGGTTTGGTGCTGCTTGTGTTCGGTCCCGCGGTAAGACCCTTCCCGATCATTTTTCCGCTGAAACCCTTGTTCCTCGGCGATATGTTGATCCCGATGAACCTCCTGATAGGTGGGATCATCACCATTGTCGCGGCCGTCGGCCTGTCGTGGTTCTTCAACCGGACCCGGTCCGGCCTCCGTATGACCGCTGTGGCGGAGGACCACGTCGTAGCTTCCTCGATGGGCATTTCGGTGAAAGGCTCGATTGCCGTTGCCTGGGTTCTCGGGGCAATCCTGTCCACAATTGGTGCGATGATCTTTCTCAGCGGCAAATCGCTGACCTTCCTGGCCTCGGATATCGGGTTCGCGGCCCTGCCGGTGGCGCTCTTTGCCGGGCTGGAATCCATCGGCGGGCTTATCTTGGCAGGAATAATCATCGGCATCGCGCAGAGCTTGACCACCAACTACCTTGATCCGTTGATCGGTGGCTCGCTCGGCAGTGTCGTTCCATATATCATAATGCTTGCCATTCTGCTGATCCGGCCGACCGGCCTGTTCGGCTGGCGCACAATCGAACGGGTGTAATCCATGGATCCTTCTGGCGTATTCCCGACAAGCTATCGCAGTGACAGACGTTTGATCCGAACGCGCTGGCAGTTTCTGGCCCTCGTCGTATTCATGGCTCTACTGCTGTTGGCGCCTTACCTGGTGAGCAGCCGTATCATCGCTATCCTGAATATGATGATGATCAGCGCCGTCATCGCCGTCGGGCTTCAGATCTGCACCGGCTATGCGGGCCAGATCAACCTGGGTCAGGCGGCGTTCATGGGGGTCGGCGCCTATACGGCCTCGATACTGGCCTCGAAGACCGGCCTTACGTTTCTGCTGACCATTCCTCTGGCCGGGCTCTCGGCTGCGCTGTTCGGCTTTCTCTTTGGCTTGACCGCGGCGCGGATCAAGGGGTTCTATCTGGCACTGACCACGATTGCAGCTCAGTTCCTGTTCCACTTTGCCGTATTGAACCTGCCGTCAACCTGGCTGGGTGGGTCGAACGGTATCACCGTGCCCCCGGCCGAGCTTTTCGGGCTGCGATTTGTCAGCGAATCTTCGCAGTTCTATCTGAATTTCGCCGTGACCGCGATCATGGTGGCGGGCGCGTTCGGGATCGTTCGGTCACGCTTCGGCCGTGCCTTCGTGGCGGTCAGGGATGATGACGTGGCCGCGGGTATAATGGGGATCAATGTCGCGGCCACAAAGGCAAATGCCTTCCTGATCGGCGCTTTCTATGCGGGCGTCGGCGGGGCGCTTTGGGCCTATCTGATCCGCTTCGTGGGGGTAGACCAGTTCACCCTGTTTCACTCGATCTTCTTCGTCGCGATGATCATCGTCGGCGGGATGGGTTCAATCGTGGGGGCCCTGATCGGCGTCTTCATTATCCGCATCATCCAGGAAATTATCGCGACGGTCGGCCCCAATATCGCCGACTCGGTATCATTCCTTGGCGGTGACATCGTGTTCGCTGGCATGAATGTCGTTCTTGGCGGCGTGATCGCATTGTTTATGATCCTCGAACCCAAGGGGCTGATGCACCGCTGGAACATCCTGAAGTCGTCATACCGTATCTGGCCGTTTCCTTACTGAGAAATAGAGCGGCTCTAAACCTGGGAGGAAGAATATGACTTACCAATCGAATCGAGGTCTTCGCGGCTTACTGGCAGCGGCTGCCTTGGCGGCCGCGGCGACCATGCCTTTGAAGGCGCAGGCCGAAGAGACCTATAATCTCGCCCTGCTGTCGGACTTTTCCGGCCCTTATGCTGACATCATGCCCATCCTGGCAGGCGGACGCGAAGCTGTGTTCACCTGGTGGAATGAAACCCGCGGCAAGGAACTTGGCGTCACGCTGAACTACAAAAACTACGAAACCCGCTATGACGCGGCACAGGTGGCAAGTCTCTGGCCCGGGATCAAATCGGAACTGGACCCGATTGCGGTTGTCGGCCTCGGCGGGCCTGACGTCGCGGCCCTTTCCGAACGCCTGCCGGAAGACAAAATCCCGATGTTCATGGCCACAGCGGCCTACGGTTTTGCCTGGCAACCGGATGCCTGGATTTTCAACCCACGCCCGACCTATTCGCACGAAAGTGTCGGCTTTCTGAACTGGATGCGTGAACAGCGCGGAGGAGACGAACCGCTCAAGGTTGCGATCCTCGCCTCCGAAGCATCGCCTGCCTATGTCGACATGGCAAAGGGCCTTGAACTCTATGCCGAAGAGCACCCCGAGGAGATCGACCTCGTCGAGGTCATCTATACCGAAGTTCAACCCACCGATCTGACGGGGCAAATGCGCCGCGTTGTACGAGCCGGGGCCGAGGCGCTGGTAATCCAAACTAACACCTCTATCGTGGTTGCCGCGAAACGTGGGCTGCAGGCCAACGGGGCGAACATCCCGATCATGATGAGTTCGCATAACGGGCTTCCAGCCTCGGGTGGCGCGCTTGGCGGGCTTGAGCAAATGGAGGGGGACTTTGAAGCCTACGGCATGGCGATTGCGGCCGATGAGGACACTCCCGCGCGACAATTCTACGAGACATTGGTTGCCGATTACGGACTCGAAGCACCTTGGAACGTCGTGACCGCAATGGGCGTATCTCAGGGTCTCTATACCGTGACCGTGATCGATCACGCGATCGAGGCGAACGGCGCCGAGGGCCTGACCGGAGAGATGGTACGTGAGGCGCTTTTTGCCAAACCGATCACCACCGAAGAAACCCATGGGTTCCTGCCGACCTTGTCCTTTACGCCAGAAGCACCGTTCCCATTGGAAGGCCTCAAAGTGAATGTGGGCACCGTCAAAGATGGGAAAATCACCATCGCGGCAACGGGTGTCGACGTTCCGCAAGTTGAGAAATGGTGAATTAATCCGGGCGCCGCAGTCGCGGCGCCCGTTCTGATCCTTAGCCCCGGGCAATATGACCATGCTGGAACTCAACAACGTAGAGGTGACATATTCCGACGTCATCCTGGCGCTCAAAGGCGTGTCCATGACAGTCCGTGCGGGACAATGTGTTGCTCTGCTCGGTGGCAATGGCGCAGGAAAAAGCACGACGCTTAAAGCCATCTCGGGAACGCTCAAATCCGAGGATGGAACCGTTTCGGCGGGGTCCATCGTTCTGGACGGAACTCCCATTCAGAACATGGAAGCCTCGGAAGTCGTGAAGAACGGTCTCATCCATGTGATGGAAGGGCGGCGCGTTTTGCGGCATCTGACGTCAGAGCAAAACCTGATCGTCGGCGGGCACATGGTGCCCAACTCCGCCGAGCTGAAAAAGCGCCTGGACCATGTTTACACCTTGATGCCCCGGCTTGCGGACCTGCGCAACCGCACCTCTGGCTTCATGTCTGGTGGCGAACAACAACTGCTGCTGATCGGCCGGGCCATGATGGCCAGCCCCAAGATCATCGCGATCGACGAACCGTCGTTGGGATTGGCCCCGATGATGATCCGGGATGTTTATGAAGTGCTCAAGCAGCTCAAGTCAGAAGGCACGACCTTCTTCCTGGTCGAACAAAACAGCGCCGCGGCGCTATCGATCGCCGACTATGCCTATGTGATGGAGAACGGCCGGATCGTGATGGACGGCCCTGCCGACAAGCTTGCTGACAACGAGGACATCAAGGAATTCTATCTCGGCGTCACCGCATCGGGCGAGCGCAAAAGCTATCGAGATATCAAACACTATCGCCGCCGGAAGAGATGGCTGGGATAGAAAGGAACGAAGATGAGTAACCTGCTTTCCATCAAAGGTCGTACCGCATTTGTAACCGGAGCGGGGCAAGGCGTTGGTCGGCAAGCCGCGCTTTATCTGGCGGAACACGGAGCCGGTGCCATCGTTGTCAACGATTTTCACGCCGAACGGGCCGAAAGCGTTGCCGCGGAAGTGGAGGCAGCGGGTGCAAAGGCTCTGCCACTCGCCTTCGACGTCTCGGATTTCGACGCGGTTGGCGCGGCGTTTGCCGAAACGCAGACCACATTTGGCGGCGTGGATATTCTGGTCAACAATGCGGGCAACGCCGGGCCGACATCGCGGCTCGACGATCTGGTCCCTTTTTGGGAATCCGATCCCGACGAATGGCGCCGCTGGATGGCCACCAATTTCGATGGGGTGCTGAACTGCACCCGTCACGCCATGCCGTTGATGGTTAACAGTGGCTATGGGCGCATTGTGACCGTCATTTCCGACGCCGGCCGTGTCGGTGAACCGCATCTGGCGGTTTATTCCGGGGCCAAGGCCGGTGCGGCCGGCTTCATGCGGGCAATTGCAAAGGCCGGCGGCCGGTTCGGGATCACCGCGAATTGCGTCGCCTTGGGGGGCACAAGAACTCCGGCTGTCGCCGACCTGATCCCGGATGCAGAGACCGAGAAGCGGGCATTGTCGCAGTACGTGATCCGCCGTCTGGGCGAGCCGGAAGACCCCGCCGGAATGATCCTGTTCCTCTGCTCGGATGCTGCCAGCTGGATCACCGGTCAAACCTATCCGGTGAATGGCGGGTATTCTTTTGCCTGCTAGAGCCGCCATCGGACGGCTGCCGCCTCTAGTTGGAGCTGTCCGAAAAAACGCTGTCATTATCTGCCCCGAGCTCGGGGGGCAGATCCGGTATCGCGGTTTCGAAACCATCGAATTTCAACGGCTGGACAATAAAAGTCTCGGCCTTGCCGCCGTCATGCGTAATCTTGCGCAGCAGCTGGCGCGCACGCACATGGGGGTCGTCCAACGTTTCGACCAGGGAATTGACCGGACCCCATGGCACCCCCGCCTTATCCAGAAGGTCGCCCCATTCGGCGCGCGTCTTGTTGACCAAAATCGCCGCGATTTCTTCGCGCAGCGCGGCCTTGCGGGCGACACGGTCGCGGCCTGTCAACGGCGCAAGATCCGCCCTGTTGATCACATCGCAGAACGGCTTCCAGAACCAGTCCTCATGCGCGATGGACAAGGTCAAGAGCTTGCCGTCTTTGCAGGTGAACACGCCATAGCCCGGCTCGGCGATAAATTCGCCCAGCGGTGTTCCATTGGCGGCGGGAACGAGGAATGCGGTCAACATCGAAACCACCGCATCCGACATGGACACGTCCACGTAACGCCCCTGCCCTGTGCGCTGGCTCGACACCACCGCCGACAGGATTGCGATCGCCGCGAACAACGCCGCGCCAACATCCGCAAGGGGGATCGGCGGCACAGGGCCGGGCTGCTTTGCATCGGCCTGATCGGCCAGCAAACCGCCAACCCCTTCATAGCTCAGGTCATGGCCAGCCCTGTCACGATAGGGGCCGTCCTGCCCGTAACCCGAAATCGATACATAAACCAGCCGCGAGTTGACACGACGCATGTCCTCGAAACCGGCACCCAAGGCCGCAAGCTTGCCAGGGCGGAACCCTTCGACGATGACATCCGATTCCTTGGCCAGTTCGCGAAACCGTGCCAGCCCCTCGGCCGATTTCAGATCCAACGCAACGCTGCGCTTGCCTCGGTTCAGTGCCCGGAACAAGGGCGGAAATTGCCGGGCCGGATCGCCGACACCCGGTCGTTCGATCATGATCACCTCGGCTCCCATGTCGGACAACAGCATTGTGGCATAGGGACCGGGAAACTGTTCGGCAAGGCTGAGAATTTTCAGGCCGGCCAGGGGTGTAGTGCTCATATCAATCTCCAGCTCTTTTGTTTTCCACGTGCGGGTCCGCCCGAGTGCAGCGCAAATCGCCGCAAAAGACAAGGCGAAAAACCAATAATATGTATAATTATCAGGAGCTTAGCATGAGTGAAGCAAAGCAGACGCTATTCGTTGAGCGGGTCGAAAAAACTGAATGGATTACCTTCCAGCGCACCGAACAGCTCAACGCAATGTCAACGCAGATGCTGCGCGAGATGGCGGCAGCACTGGAATCGGCGCTGGCCGACGATGGGGTGCGTACAATTGTCCTGACCGGCTCTGGCCGGGCATTCTGCGCCGGTGCCGATCTGAAAGAAGTTGCTGGCGCCAAACATGCACCAGGCGAGCCGGATCTTCTGGATCTTGTCGATCACACGTTTGGGCTGATGCGACATGGCCCGAAACCGGTGATCGCCGCAGTGAACGGGCTGGCGATGGCGGGCGGTTTGGAAATGGTGATGGCCTGCGATCTGGTCTTTGCCGCCGAAAGCGCGCAACTGGGCGACGCACATTCCAACTTTGGCGTCTTTCCCGGGGCCGGCGGTGCGGCGATCCTGCCGCGTAGGATTGGCCTGAACCGCGCGAAATACCTGCTGTTCTCGGGCGAGAACGTTTCGGCACGGGACATGATGGACTGGGGACTGGTGAACAAGGTCGTCGCGGACGAAGACCTGCGACAAGCGGTGCAGGCCTTTACCGACAGGCTGGCAGAAAAAAGCCCGGCGGTCTTACGCCGCATGAAGACGGTTGCCAATCGGTCGCTGGACGTGGACGAAACCGCCGCGCTTTCCGAAGAGATGCTGAACCTGCGCGCGCACATGCGATCCTGGGACATGCACGAGGGTCTGTCGGCGTTCAATGAAAAACGAAAACCGCAGTTTCGCGGATACTAGGTCAGGAGGACAAACGATGCAGGACATTTACATCGTTGGCGTCGGGATGACGCCGTTCGGAAAGTTCCGGGACAAAACCATCAAGGACATGACCGGCGAGGCCGTCGCCGCCGCGCTTTCCGATGCCCGAGTGACGGCAGATCGTATCGACGGCGCATTCTTCTCGAACGCGGTGCAGGGCCACATGGAGGGCCAGCACATGATCCGCGGCGAAATCGCGCTGCGTGAAATGGGCATTCAGGGCATTCCGGTGGTGAATGTCGAAAACGCCTGCGCCAGCGCCTCGACCGGGTTCAAACTGGCAGTCGATTTCCTCAAGGCCGGCAATGGCGACTGCTGTCTCGCCGTGGGCGCCGAAAAGATGTATTCTGACGACCGTGCGTTGATGTTTTCGGCCTTCGACAGCGGCTGGGACGTCAGCAACAGCGAAGAGGTCGCGCAACGGCTGGCCGATCTGGGTGCAGGGGTCGAGGAACCCGAAGGATCGAAATCGCCCAAGCCCTACAGCGTGTTCATGGATGTCTACGCAGGCTTCGCCCGGCTGCACATGAAGACCTTTGGCACAACTCAGGAACAGTTCGCCGCCGTCGCCGCCAAGAACCATGCGCATTCCGTGCATAATCCACTGGCGCAATACCGAGAAGCCATGAGCGTCGATCAGGTATTGGCCGCGCCGCCGATCACCTATCCGCTGACCCTGCCGATGTGCGCCCCGATCTCGGACGGGGCCGCTGCGGCCGTTTTATGCACCGGCGAGGGGATAAAACGTCTGGGCCTAGATCCCGCGCGCGCGATCAAGGTCAAGGCCGCGATCCTGCGCTCGGGCACCGATCGTCCGCCGGAAGATTACAAGAACCACCTGACCCGGCTTGCCGCGCTTGAGGCCTATGAACAGGCCGGGATCGGCCCCGAGGATATATCGGTGGCCGAAGTGCATGACGCCACGGCCGTGGGCGAAGTGATCCAGATCGAGAACCTCGGATTTGTCGAATTCGGCGAGGGCGGTCCCGCCAGTCTGCGCGGCGAGACAAAGATCGGCGGACGCATTCCGGTGAACCCCTCGGGCGGGTTGGAATCCAAGGGCCACCCGGTCGGTGCCACAGGGATAGGGCAGGTTTTCGAACTGGTCACGCAACTGCGCGGCGAAGCTGGCGCGCGCCAGGTCGAAGGGGCAAAGAATGCCATCGCCGAAAACGGCGGGGGGTTGCACGGGGTAGAAGAAGCGGCCGCCTGCGTCATCATTCTGGGCCGTTGAAACAAGGAGACGAACCATGGAAAACGTGATCGCCGCCGCTCAGGCAATCTATACAGATGAGCAACGCATGTTGCTGGAAAACTTCCGCAAGATGGCCGAGGCAGAGTTCGCGCCGCTGGCCGAGAAATACGAGAACCTCGGCCACCCCCCCGATGCGAAAACCCTGAAGTCCCTGTTCGCCAAGGTCGAGGAATTCGGGCTGATCAGCGGCCTGATCCCCGAAGAGGAAGGCGGTGCCGGAATCGACCGCATGACCTATGGCATCCTATACGAGGAACTGGCCCGGATATGGGCCGATCTGGCAATCGCGGTGCTGATTCAGGGTCATGCCGTGTTCGCGGTCAACCTCTTGGGAAATGTGGCGCAGAAAGAGGCCTATCTGAAGCCGCTCCTGCGCAGCGAACGGATCTGTGCCACCTGTATTTCCGAACCAGAGGTCGGTTCGAACGTACGCGAGGTCAAGACACGTGCGGACCGAGAGGGCGATAAGATTTTCGTCACTGGCCAGAAGCTCTGGATTTCCAATGGGGCCCAGTCGGATTTCGCCATCGTTGTCTGCAATCTGGACGACGGTATTTCCATGGTCATCGTCGACCGCGACACCGGCAACTATGAGAGCCGCGAATTGCGCAAGATGGGACTTGTCGGTGCATCGACCTGTGAATTGTTTTTCGACCGGGCGGAAACCACCGCCGAGCATGTTCTGGGTAATGCAGGCGGCGGCCTGTTCCAGACGTTGAAACTGTTTGAGAGCGCGCGTGTGTTTGTTGGCCTGACCAGCATCGGCATTGGTCAGGCGGCATTGGAATGTGCGGTCAAATATGCCCAGGAACGCGAGCAGCATGGCAAGCCGATTGGCGGGCACCAGTTGATTCAAGGCTACCTGGCCGACATGGCCACGCACCTGGATGCCGCGCGCCTGTTGTGCCAGCGCGGGCTGCAACTTCTGGACCTGGGCGTGCGCTGTGACACCCAGACCTCGATGGCGAAATGGTATGCAACCGAAATGGCCGTCGAAATCGCCGGCAAAGCGGTGCAGATCCACGGCGGCAACGGCATCACCAAAGAGTTCGACGTTGAACGGCACTTCCGCAATGCAAAGGTCATGCCGATTCCCGATGGCACCACCGAAATCCAAAAACTGGTCATCGGGCGCAACCTGACCGGGCTTAACGCGTTCTGAAATCGTGACTCTAAGAATTGCGGCCGGGGATTCCCGGTCGCCTTATCGTAGGCCCCCGGTCCGGGGGGGGCGGCCAACGGATCATGCCCCAACCGGCGCTGCGGGACGCGTTTGATCAATGCCTGTCCCGCGTCAGTGGCAAAAAACTCACGGTTCAGGTCGGTTTCGATATAACCGGGGCAGATGGCATTCACCCGGATGCCATGCCGCGCCCATTCAAGCGCCAGAGACCGGGTCAGTTGAATCAGCCCTTCCTTGGACGCGGCATAGGCGGACACATGGCTGGCCACCCGTGTGCCCAGAAACGAGGCGACATTGACGATACAGCCCCCGCGTCCGGCATCAATCATCGCTTTGGCGGCGATACGTGCGACATGAAATGCGCCCTTGAGATTTGTGTCTATGATCGCGTCGATTTCGGCCGGCCCGTGTTCCAATGCGGGAAGAGATGCCGTCGTTCCGGCATTGTTGATGACAGTGTCAAAGACCCGTCCCTTCAGCGCGGCTTCCACCGACTTCGGGTCCGCCACGTCCATCTCTATCACATCGGCCTGCCCCCCTTCCGCCGCTATCTTTGCGGAAAGCTCAGACAAGCGGGCGACGCGGCGGGCGGCCAATGTGACGTCGACATCCTGCCCCGCCAGCAGTTCGGCGAAATGCTCGCCCAATCCCGAAGATCTGGCGGACGACTATCAATTCATCCCGGGCCAGTACGTCACGCTGCGCCGTGCCGATGATATCGATGGTGTGCGGCGATGCTATTCGGTCAGCTCCGGCCGAGACGATGGCGAGTTGCGCGTTCTGGTCAAGCTGCTGGAAGGCGGAGCGTTTTCCTCTTTCGTTCATAGCGAACTGCCACCGGGCACCGAACTTGATGTCATGACGCCCGAAGGCACATTCGGATCAAAGATACGACAAGGCGGACCACGCACCTATCTCGCCCTGGCCCCGGGCAGTGGAACTACTCCAATCATTTCGATCATCCGCTCGGTGCTTGCCACCGAGGCCGGGGCCAACTTCATCCTTTTTTACGGCAGTCGAACGCTAAGTTCCATCATCTTCCGCGACGAATTGAACGATCTCAAGGATACCTATCCCGGACGGTTCTCTCTTTTTCATACACTGACGCGCGAAGGCACCGATTCCCCACTATTCTCGGGCCGGCTTGATGCGGAAAAGCTGCGCAAGTTCTCCGGTGCCCTGTTCGCTCCGGCAGAAATAGAAGATGCTTTTCTTTGCGGCCCCGCCGAGATGATTCAGGAACTCAAGACCGCGCTCCGCGACCTAGGCGTTGAAGAGAACCGTTTTCATGACGAGCTGTTCGCTCCCGCCGATGCTGACAATACCGCCACCGTCACGCTTGCGCCGCTTACGGCGGAAGCCGCCACTGGAGAAGGAGTTCAGGTCACGGCGATCCATGATGGCACCGCCCGCAGCTTTGTGATGACACCTGATCAGGAAAGCGTGGTCTCCGCCGCCGCAGCAGGTATCGAACTACCCTATTGCTGCAAGGGCGCAATGTGTTCCACCTGCCGCGCCAAAGTTATCGAAGGCGAGGCAGAGATGACGCTGAACTATGCTTTGGAGCCTTGGTAGTTGAAGGAGAACTTTGTCCTGACCTGCCAGGCCCGTCCGAAAACCAAAAAACTGACAGTCGATTTCGACCACGTTTGACCTGTGCCGCTTTCCGCGACACCCCACGGGCGCGCGGGGCCGGGATCCCCAAGACCTTCGCCAAGTTGAAAGTCTTGGGTCCACGAAAACCCGCGTGCCAGTGTCGGCTAAAAGGTCGGATTCAGGCAAAGCGCACAGAACCCGATCTCAGCGGTCTTTTTGGTTGACGATCAGTTCTGCATTTTCGGGTAGTTCCGAAACAATGTTCACCTCGTCAGCACGAATTCGTGCATGCAGTTTGAAGGTATCAGCGGCGGCTGCTTCTGCGGCGGAAGCGTCGCTACCGTCTTCCAGCACAAGCGAGAGGCGGATCATGTCGCGATCGTTCTCGCGCGTTACCACGGCCTGCGCGGCCTTTGCGCCCGGCGTGCCGATGACAACTTCTTCAACCACGCGCGGATAAACGAAAATCTCGCGCACTTTGACCGCTGCCCCGACCCGTCCCTGCAATGCTGAAATCCGGCTGACGGTGCCATCCGCGTTGCTTTCCAGGGCAAAGGCGCTGTCGCCGGTGCCGAACCGGATCATCGGCCAGGTGGCATCGCGCGCGGTCACGACAACCTCGCCAGGTTCGCCATGAGCGACCTGTTCGCCGCTGACCGGATCGCAGATCTGCACCACGCGGTCGGGATGAACCAGGTAGCCTTCGCCGCCATCCTCATAGGCGACAAGGCCCAGATCGGCGGTGGCATAGGCGGCCCAGGTGGACACGCCGTATTCGGCCTCGATCCGGCGGCGCTTGGCCATCCAGTCGCCCATCTCACCGCCGAGGAAGGCTGTCTTCACCTTCCATGCGTCGCGGCCATAGGTTTCGATCACCTTGTCCGCCAGCGTCAGGAAAAACGCGGTCGAAGCGCAGATCGAAGTCACGCCGGTTTCGGCGATGATCTGTGCCTGAAGCTCCGTATTGCCGACGCCTCCGGGGATCACCGTGGCGCCTGCGGCCTGTGCCGCTTCGTCGAACAAAAGCCCCGCGGGCACCAGATGATACATCCAGGTGTTCAGGATGATATCCCCCGGCCCCACGCCTGCCGCCTTGAACAGCCGGTCAAGGCCGTGGCCGCCACCGTCCGAAAGGGCCGGTTCGAAAATCGGGCCGGGGGACACGTAGATCCGCCCGACATCCTTCAGATCCGAGGCCAGGAACCCGCCAAAGGGCGGGTTCTCGCGCTGGATCTTCAGAAGCTCTTCTTTTTTCATCACTGGAAGACGCGAGAGGTCCGCCACCGATGTGACAGCTGCCGGATCGAATCCGGCAGCCGTAAATCGCGATTTCAGGCCAGGAGCTTTTTCGGCCGCAGCGGCATAGGCTTGAGCTATATCTTTGTAGATATCATCAGACATTTCCATGCCTCCTCGTCCAATCGGGCGTTAAAGCGGGCAGTCCTTACGGAAGTTCGGCGCGCGCTTCTCGCGGTGCGACAACACACCTTCCTTGACGTCCTCGCTCATGAAGCCAAGCATCTCCAGCGCGGTCGACGCATCAAAGATCGGCCCGGCCTGGCGCAGCCAGTTGTTCAGCGAATACTTGGTCCAGCGAATCGCGCTTTGCGAGCCGTTGGCCAGTTCGACGGCTGTATCCAGCGCGATCTGCTGCAGCTCGTCATCCTCGACGCACATTGATACCAGACCGATACGCTCGGCCTCTTCGCCCGACACCGGCTTGCAGGTCATCAGATAGTATTTCGCCTTGGCCATCGAGGTCAGCAGCGGCCAGATAATCGCCGCGACGTCACCGGCGGCAACACCAAGGCGGGGATGACCATCGACAATCTTGGCCTTCTTTCCGGCGATCGAGATGTCGGCCAGGATGGCAACCACAAGGCCTGCGCCGGCCGCAGGGCCATTGATCGCGGAAATGATCGGCTTGTTGCAGTTGATGATGTTATAGACGAGATCCTTGGCTTCTTTCCACGTCTTCATGATCTCGTGCGAATTGCCAATCATGTTTTCGATCAGGCTGAAATCACCCCCGGCGGAAAATGCCTTGCCCGCACCGGTCACGATGACCGAATTGATGTCTGGGTCACGGTCGATATCGATCCACATGTCCGTCATCTGAGTGTGGGTTTCGGCATCGACCGAGTTGAATGTCTCGGGCCGGTCGAACGTGATGCGCAGGACGCGATCCGCCGGGTAGTCAAATTTCAGTTTATCGTATTTTGCATAACGATCCGACATGGTTCTATTTCCTCCGTGGGGTATTGAGTCAGCCAGGCAGTCCCAGGACGGCCTTGGACAGGATGTTTCTTTGGATTTCGTTCGATCCACCGTAGATCGTGGTAGGTCTGGCCTTGTAGAAACTCGCCAGAACATCGACACTTACGTTGCCGACCTGAAGCGGCCCGATGGAGCCGCCATCGGGACCGGCTGCTTCGATCATCAGCTCGGTGATGCGCTGGAAGCATTCAGTCACCCAAATCTTCAGCATGGACACATCCGCACCGAGCGTCTCGCCACGTTTGAGCTGATCTGCAAAACGGGCATAAAGCGCGGCATGATCTTCCACATCCAGTGCCGCCTGGGCAAAGCGGTCACGGAACACCGGATCGTCAAACGCGCCACGGCCACGGGCAAAGCTTTCAAGCTGTCCCAGAGCGTTCTGGGCCAGACTTGGCGAACCGATGAAAATGCGTTCGAAGCTCAAGAGAGCCTTGGCCATCGTCCAACCCTTGTTCAGCTCGCCCACGAGGTTCTCGCGGGGCGTCCGTGCATTGTCAAAGAAGACCTCGCAAAACTCGGTCTCGCCCGACAGGGTCGTGATGGTGCGCACCTCGACTCCGGGTTGATCCATCGGAGCGAGCAGGAAACTGATGCCCTGCTGTTTCTTCGGCGCATCGGGATCGGAGCGCACCAGCATGAAAATATGCGTGGCGTCATGCGCCATCGTGGTCCAGATCTTCTGTCCGTTGATGACAAAGTCGTCGCCGTCAATCTCTGCGCGTGTGCGCAGGTTCGCCAGATCGGACCCGGCGCCGGGTTCCGAATAGCCCTGACACCAGATATCTTCGCAACTCAGGATACGCGGCAGCCAGTAATCTTTTTGTTCCTGGGTGCCGAATTTGATGATCAGCGGCCCGACCATCTGCACGCCCATGTCGCGGCCGCGATTGACGCCCCAGCGCTGCTGCTCTTCGTAAAAGATCAGCAACTTGGCGGCGTTCAGCCCCATACCGCCGAATTCAGCGGGCCAGGCTGGCGCGACCCAGCCCTTGGCGTGAAGCTTGCGGTGCCAATGTTCGATCTCGGCGAACTTCGGTCGGTGCGGCAGGTGACGCAGCTCCTCGGGATATTCCGCCTCGAAGAACTGGCGCACTTCTTTGCGGAACTCTGCATCGGTCATAGCGTTCCAGTCGGTCATTGTGCTGCCCCCTCTGCTTCGCGTGCCTCGAACCATATCCGCCTGTGATAGGCATCGTCGCCCAACCAGGCCGACAGCACCAGCGCCCGGTTCAGGTAGAGCCCGATATCGAACTCATCCGTGTACCCGACGGCCCCGTGCAGCTGGATGGCGTCGCGGGTGATTTTCTTGGCGGCCGTGACGGCGCGCGCTTTGGCGCGGCTGGCAATCGGGGCCCGAACCTTCGGATCGGTTTCGCTGTCCATCTGCGCAAGCGCCTCCCGCACTCCGGCCTGCGCGACCTCGCACATCACGTTGAGGTCGACGGCACGGTGCTGGATGACCTGGAATGATCCGATCGGCTTGTCGAACTGCTCCCGCGTCTTGATGTAGTCGAGCGTGATCTCGAAGGCGCGCTCGCTCAGGCCGACAAGCTCGGCCGCGGCAAGCGCCGTTGCATCGGCGACAGCCTCGGCCAGTGCAGTGAGAACCGCACCGCTGCTGGCCAATTCCGCGGCCGGAGTTCCCGAAAACGAAAGCTCGCCCAGAGAGCTGCCATCCGCCTGCGTCCGCTTGTCGATGACAAGCCCCTGCGCGTCTGCCTCAGCCAGAACCAGAACCGGACCATCATCCTGTTCGGCCACGACAAGGAACCCGTGCGAACCGATCGCACCGACGACCCAGGCCTTGCTACCGGTCAGCTTTCCGTCCGCGTATCGGCAGGTCGCATCGGCAGGCGCCCCGTCGGGGCCGCGTTCCTGCCAGGCAACCGCCAATGAAATTTCGCCGCCGATGAGCTGTGCCATCTTCGGATGATCCGGACAAAGGCGGCGCAGAAGGCCGAGGCTCAGACCGATCGTCGACACGACCGGTTCCGGGGCAATCACACGGCCGACTTCCTCGGCGATGACACCCCCGGCGGCTAGGCCCATGCCAAGCCCGCCCTGATCTTCGGGCACCGCCACGCCGAAAACACCGGCCTCGGCCAGTTCCCGGACCATCTCCGGATCGAAACCGCCCCCGGCATCACGGAGTTGTCGGGCTCTGTCACTTCCGCCCGCCCGTTCAAACAACGTGCGCACGCTCTCGCGCAACAGGCGAAGGTCTTCTTGTTCGCTGGAAAGGATATCAGTTTGTGTCATTTTGTTTTCGCTGGATCATCACGGGGGTGTCGGTCGAAAAAACGACCTCGCCCTCGGGGTTTCTGGCGCTGAGCGTATAGTGCAAAACACCTCTGTCGGGCTTGCTTTTTGACGGTGTGACCGAGTTGACCGTCAGTTCGACATCAAGGGGTTCGTTCGGGTGCACAGGCCGCAGCCAGCGCAAATTGTCAAAGCCCATGCCGCCGATATTGGCAACATCGACCATCATCTCGGTCATGACCGGCTTGAACACCTCAAGCATGGTCTGAAAGCCCGAGGCGATCAGGCTGCCATGTATGGCGGTTGCATAGTCTTCATCGGTGTGCAGCCGCTGCGGATCCCATTCCTTGGCAAAGGCCTTTATTGAATCCGCGCTCATCGGAGCGCTGCGAAAGCGATAGACTTGGCCCGGCGAGAAGTCTTCCAGATACCTCAAGAGGCACCCTCCTTTGCGAAACCGTCATCGTATCCGCTCGCATCCTTGGATATTCGGATGCGGTTGAATTCTTCCAGCTTCGGATAGGTTTGCTTGAACGCCACCAGGAACTCACCCATCGGCGCGTCGAAATAGAGACCACGGTCGTTCACATATTCCATGTGCCGGTGATTCTGTTCGTCGAACTCATGAAAGAGCGCGTCGTGATAGCCGTCGAAGACCAGGGGTTTGACCCCGAATCTTTCACACAGTTCCATGTTGAATGCAGGTGTCACCTTGTAGGCCTCATTCCCCAACCACAGCTGAACATAGCCGTGGTAGATAAAGAGATCGGTCCCCATCAACTCCTGCAACTTGGGTGTATTCAGGTGGTTGCGCACATCCGCGAACCCCAGAGCGGCAGGGATACCCACAGCACGCAAACAAGCCGCCAGAAGAATTGCCTTGGGAACGCAAAACGCCGCTTCCGCCCCAGCGATACGGCTGGCACGGTAAGAGTCCTCATCCAGCGCAAAACAATAGGGATCATAGCGAATATCGTCGCGCACCGCTTCGAACAGGCGGATCGCCTTATCTCGATTGGTTGCGCCCACAGGAAGATCACGCAAAGCCGATGTCACGAAACCCTGCACTTCCAAGCTATCGCTTTCCACAAAGCGCGATGGCATGACATAACGCTCAGCTTCAGTCGGCAGGTCATCGTCAGACTTGTCCATTGGACCCTCCTTTTTTCTAACAATTGTTAGATTACCGATTCAAAACCTGCCCGTCAACGGGATTTACTCTGTCTTTGGTTGGTCCAAGCCATAACGCGTATTGTCTTCGCCCAGAGTGGCTGCAACTCCGACCGAATTTCCGGAAGAACGGAACTCCGGGGCAATTGGCAGCGGCAAAGCGGGCGCGTCCCGGCCGGAGATTTTTACGGTCCGCCCGAACACGTCACGCGCTTTGAAATGCGGGCCACGCGCCGCCTCGGCGGGCGTCTTCACGACCGAACAGCAGCAATCTGCCGCAGCCAGCAAAGGCTCCCAATGGGTCGAGGGGTGTTCCCTCAGACGACGTGCAACCTCTGCGGCACAGGCATTTGGATCGGACCAGTCATCGCGAAGGGCCACCGGCAAACCAATGACATCGCAGAACGACTGCCAGAACTTTTCTTCCAACGCGCCGACGGCGATCTGACGCCCGTCCGCAGCCGTATAAAGCCGATAACGGGCCAGGCCACCCGTCAGACGGCTGCAACCGCTTTCGATGTTCTGCCCGGCAATCACACCTTCGGCATGGGCCCAATAGGCAAAGGCGAACGCCCCCTCGGCCATTGCGATATCCAGATGCGTCCCCTGCCCGCTTGCCTGCCGCGCAATCAGGGCCAGCAGGATATTCATCACCGCAGGATAGGTTCCGCCTCCGATATCGGCGACCAGCCCGAACGGGGCTGTTGGCTGGTCATCCGGTCCGCGACTGAGCGACAGGATACCCGCATCACCGACGTAGTTGAGATCGTGGCCGGCGGCGCTGGCCTTTGGTCCGGTCTGGCCATAGCCGGTGATCGAACAATAGATGAGACCGGGATTGATCTTTCGCAACGCTTCATAACCAAGCCCCAGCCGGTCCATCACGCCGGGACGAAACTGCTCTACCAGAACATCGGCCTTCTCGATCAAAGGGCGCAGACGTTCCACTGCGCCCCTTGACTTGAGGTCGATGGCCACCGATCGCTTGCCGTGGTTCAACACGGCAAATCCGATGCTCTCTCCGTCGATCCTGGGCTCGGTTTGGCGCGCGTCCTCGCCGACTCCGGGCCGTTCGAACTTGATCACTTCGGCGCCGGCCTCGGACAGCATGAGCGTCGCCATCGGACCGGGAAGAAGGGTGCTGAAATCCAGCACCAGGATATCCTTGAGAGGTTGAGCCATCTTCATTGCCTCAGGCGAAGCGCGCTGCGCCGTTGTTCAGAACAACCACGTCGCGTGCAGGAATAGACGCTCGAAACCGGACCTCGCCGTCCTCTTCCCAGATTTCGAACCGCACGGTTTCGCCGGGATAGACCGGAGCCGAGAACCGAACATCCAGACCGACAAGCCGGGCAGAATCATAGTCAAGCAACGTCTTTAGAATCGCCCGGGCCGCCAGCCCATAGGTCGCCAGACCATGCAGGATCGGGCGGTCGAACCCGACAGAACGGGCCACATCCGGGTCAGCGTGAAGCGGATTGAAATCACCGCTGAGACGATAAATAAGGGCTTGGCGGGGCAGGGTATCGATATCACATATGTGATCAGGCGCCCGGTCAGGTAGCACTGCGGGTGCCGGACCTGCCTGGTTCTCACCGCCGAACCCCCCATCACCGCGACAGAAAGCCGACATCGCCACGCGCGCCAGTTTTTCACCGCTGTCCGCGTCGATAATATCACGGCTTTGGTAAATGACGGCTCCCTTGCCCTCGCCCTTGTCGGCGATGAAGTCGATCTTGCTGCGGCCGACAATCCGGCCATGTGTCGGCAGCGGCTTGTAGATGTCGAGCCACTGTTCTCCGTGCAGCACTTTTTGCCAGTTTACGCCGGTCTTGGGATCGCGCAGCCAGAAGCCGGGATACCCCAAAATGACCGCCATCGAGGGAACTGCCTTGAGCCCGTCCTCATAGACATAGGCCAGCTCCTTTTTGTCGGTCGGATCCTCGCCGAACCCAAGGCCGAGTGCATACAGGATGGTATCCCGCTCGGTCAGCGTCTGTTCGATTTCCTCAAAGTCCCAGTTCGACAGTGCCTCGAAATCCAATGGCATTTACTTTCCTCCCTTAGTTGCCGTCAGAGCGTGTTTTGCGATCCAAGTATCGCCGTGACCTGGCTGGACAGCACACCGCCGTTGCCATGCGCCAGCGCCAGGTCGATATCCTTCGACTGAATGCCCGGCGCGTCGCCACGGATCTGACGAGCAGCCTCGATCACTGTGAAGATGCCGTACATCCCGGGGTGCACGCAGGACAGGCCGCCGCCATTCGTGTTCACCGGCAAGACGCCGCCAGGCGCGATGCGTCCGCCCTCGACAAAGGCCCCTCCCTCGCCCTTGGCGCAGAACCCAAGATCTTCGAGAAACAAAATCGTGTTGATGGTGAAGGCATCATAGAGCTCGACCGCCTGGATATCCGCAGGGGTCACTCCGGCCGCCGCAAAGGCGCGCGCGCCCGAGTCGCGGGCCGCGGTCACGGTGAAATCCTTCATCTGGGAAATCTGCCGGTGCGAGCTTGCCGTCGCACTGCCCAGCACATAGACAGGCACCTTGGGGAAATCCCGTGCGCGGTCCGCGCGGACCATCACGATCGCGCCACCGCCGTCGGTGACAAGACAACAGTCGCGCACGGTCAATGGATCGCCCACCATGCGCGCGCCCAACACGTCTTCTCGGGTCAGCGGGCCGCGCTCGAACGCTTCGGGGTTGTGTTGTGCCCATGCCCGCGCAGCAACGGCCACGTCGGCCAGCTGCTCTCGGGTGGTGCCATATTCATGCATGTGCCGGGCTGCGGCCATCGCATAGGCCGAGATCGGATAGCGCGGATTATATGGCGCCTCGTAGGCCGGCGGACGTGAAGCGGTCACGAGTCTGCCCGATGCGGTGCGCTGGTTGGAGCCATAGACGATAAGAGCGACATCACACAGACCGGCATCAAGCGCCATGGTCGCGGACGTCAGGTAGTTTACGAAGGACGAACCGCCCGACATCGTGCCATCAATGAAACGGGGCTGGATGCCCAGATACTCCGCCGCCATAAGCGCCGGCATGCTGTCTTCCATCATGGTGCAGAACAGCCCGTCGACGTCGGACAGTTTCAGCCCGGCATCGCCAAGCGCCGCAAGCGCAGATTGCGCCATGACATCATAGGCCGTCAGGCCATGGGCTTCTCCGAAACCGGCATGACCGGTTCCCACGATGGCGGATTTCCCCCGAAGTTCTGTGGTCATGACTTATACCTCCGACGGCTTGAAGAGCACGGCCGGAACACCCTCGGCCTCGCCCACGAAAGCGGTTACAGCCATGTCGATGGCGACCTCACCCGGTGCAATGTCTTCGACCCGGCTCATCATTCGAACGCCCTCTTGAAGCTCGACCATGCACACGTTGTAGTCGCCA